>JACMPA010000001.1 GCA_014377695.1 Candidatus Saccharimonadota bacterium | reverse complement strand
TTCGGGCTGCTTTTTGAGTGCTAAAATCTGCCTAGCGTGTCCATCAGATATATCGCGGCTCGTTAGCGCCGTTTTGGCCTCGTCGGGAAGTTGCAGTAATCGTACTATGTTAACCACCGTAGTATGGGCTTTGCCTAGGCGCTTAGCGATAGTATCGTACGGCGTCGAAAACTGTTGGTGCAGTCGTTCAATCGAAATGGCTTGCTCGAGCGATGATAAGTCAACGCGCTGTACGTTTTCGATGATGGCGAGTTCGAGCTGCTCCAGTTCCTTGGCGGTGCGAACGATAGCCGGGACTTGTTTCAGTCCCGCGATTTTAGCGGCGCGCCAGCGCCGCTCGCCAGCAATGATGCGGTAGCGGCCGGCTTCTGGGCTAACAACCATCGGCTGCAAGATCCCGTGTTGCTTAATAGAACTGGCTAGTTCAGCCAACGCCTCTTCGTCGAAGTGTTGGCGCGGTTGTTCCGGGTTCGGATCTATCAGCGTGACGTCGAGTTTTTGGATGCGCTCACTGGGGTCAGACAACACTGAGTTGTCGAACGATTGCGGCAACAGGGAGTCAAACCCCCGTCCCAATCCACGTGTTTTTGTGCTTGCCATATATCAGTAGTATAGCATTTTCACGGCTTTTTCACGCTTATATAGTAGCTTGGATAGAACAGACATTCGGGTAATTACTCATGTAGAGTCCAGTTACCATATATGGCGTTTAAAAAGCAGCCTGGATAGGGACATATTGAATCAAGTGAGGTATTTAAAATTTTTCGGCGTCGCTGAGGGGGAGTACCCGGACGGCGAGTTTGCCAATGATCTGGTTAGTTTTGATTGGCCCAAAGAAGCGGCTATCGAGAGAATTGGTGCGGTTGTCACCACAGACAAATAGTTCGTCTTTACCGATAGTCCGGTCAACGGATTGCTCGGCTGGTTCGGTGATGTTAACGCCGTATGGCAGGGTTTTGTCAGGCTGAAAGCCATTTGGGTTGGCTTTGTTGTACACCGTAATGATGTTGTCTTTGACGACCACACGCTCACCAGGTAGGGCAATGACACGCTTAATGAGTTGCTTGGTGTCTTCTTGGCCATACTCAGACAGTCCAGATTCGGTGAAGATAACGACGTCACCGCGGCCTGGTATGTATTGGTGACCGGTGATGCGGGACCAGCTGCGTTGCAGCTTCCAGACAATCAAACGGTCCTGGTCATGAAGTGTTTGTTCCATGCTCGGGCCGGAGACTTGGTAGGACTGAAACACAAATAGAATGAGGAGTAAGGCCACACCGATGGCGGTCCCGAGCACACCAAACGCCGAAAGATATTCCTTGATTGGATTGTTAATCAGCTTAGGTGGTGGTGTATTGTCGGCTGGTAACTCTAAATCTTTGGGCATTTCTGGCTCAGGCGCTGGGGCACCTGGTGTGGCATTATTTGTAGGATGCATTGCGCTTAACTATACCATAGCGACAGCCAAAAATGACAGTGGCAGATTACACAGCAAGCGGGGGTTTACGCTTACGTTCAAAGTAGCTATACTTATGGTTACATTTATGGATGAATTTCGGGCGCCAAGCCGTCCGGCACGAGTAGGCGGAACACCCTACGACGTACCGGTCAGGGCAGGGGTAACACAAACACCAGTTGAGCCAAACGTTTCACCGATTGCTGTAGTCGTACAGCCTCAAGCTATGATTACTCCAGCGGTCAACCCTAGCTTACTAGGTGGATTCGGGTCAGCTACACCGCTGAGCGAATCGGTAATGCAGACAGCGCCACTGCCAATGCTGGCAGCTGCTCAGCCTGCTCCTACTGCGGTCCAACCCGCGCCGTTATCGATCATCACACCTCAGCCAGCACCAATCATACCGACTCAATTTGCTGATCAAGCTCATGATTTTAGTATGCCGCGCCCCCAGATGATCGCTCACGAAGCCGCCATAGTCACCGAGTCAGCCGAAGCTGCTCAAGCCATCGAAGCTACTGACGCTAGTCCTTACACTACGGCTGTACCATCACCAGCAGTTGCATCGCCGTTCGATATTGCGACAATCGAGGAACAAGACAAGCCAAAGAACCGTTTGCGGGGCGGGCGCAATTGGCGCAAGTGGGCCATTGGTGGAGGTGCAGTCGCATTTTCACTACTTATTGGTACTGGTGGTTTGTTATTCGCACAGGGCTACAGTAATACGAACAAGGTTTTCCGCGGCAGCGGTTCAACGGCAGCACTGACGGCTAGCGCCGACAAAGTCACCCTACAAGGTGAAGACAAGGGTCGCGTCAATATTTTGCTGCTCGGAAACGGTGGTCTGGGCCATGACGCACCTGATTTAACCGATACTATTATTGTGGCCAGCATTGACACTGTCCATAATACTGCTACGATGCTGAGCGTACCACGGGATCTCTGGGTTCAGGTGCCAGGCAGCAGCCCGACCAAGATCAACGCCGCCTACGAAATCGGTAAGTACAACGCCGCTGGCAAGATCGATAACACGAATAACAACACCAAAGCTGTACTAGCAGGTTTTGCTACCGCCGATAAGGCCGTAGAAAACGTTCTAGGCATCGATATCAACTACAACATGCTCGTAAACTTCACTTCGTTCAAACAAGCAGTCGATGCCGTTGGCGGCGTGAATGTTGCGGTGCCAGAGGCACTGTATGATCCGACGATGGCCTGGGAAAACGGCGGTAATCCGATCCTGGCACCGGCCGGTGCTCAATCTATGAATGGCACCAAAGCACTACAGTATGTTCGATCGCGTGAAACCAGCTCGGATTTTGCTCGATCGCAGCGCCAGCGTACGGTCATATTGGCTCTCAAAAGCAAAGTATTATCGGCCGGAACCCTTAGTAACCCGTTGAAAATTTCTGGGTTGCTGAACGCTTTTGGGGATAACTTAGTAACCGATATGAGCCTGTCGGAAGGTATGCGGGCCTATGATTTGACCAAAGCCGTCGACAACAGCAAGATCCAAACGGTTGATCTCGTTACGCCGCCGAATAATTTGATTACAACTGGTACAATCCAAAGCGCTTCGGTCGCCTACCCACGGGCCGGTACGTTTAGCTACGCTGATATTCAAAAGTACATGCTGCAACTCTTTACGCCTCCAGCTGCGGCCACCAGTACGGCCACGACTACCACGGGTGCAACTACTGCTACTACGACAGCACCAGAAACCGCTGCAATTAGTGTCCTTAATGGCACCGCTCGAGCGGGACTGGCTGGTACGCAATCTGTCGTTATTAAAGCCGCTGGCTATACAATTGCCCAAACGGGTAACGCCCCATCGCAGGCGTACGCCAAGACTACAGTTGTTGATTTCAGTAATGGCGCCAATCCCAAGACGAAGAAATATCTAGAGACGCTGTACGGTGTTACGGCGGTTGCACAATCACCAGATGCAACGATTCAAGCGGGAACTGCTAAGTTTGTTGTTATACTTGGTAGTGATCAGGTGCGCTAGCAATCCGCTAACATGACCGAACTCACAATGAGTAGCAATAGTTCCAGGGAGGAACGTACGAGATGCCGATAGTCATCACAAGCAACAAGCACATCCATATGTACAGAGTGGTGAGTAGCTAATTATGGCCCGATTCTCGGCGTCTAAGTTGTTGCCGCTAAAACTAAAGCCGGCTGCAGGCTACTCTGGTACGGTGCACCTTGGCTTACTTATATTGCTACCACTAGCAATGTTTGTACTAATTCGTTTAGGTGATACTTTTACGCGGTTGGCCTACGCCATCGTGCTACTGAGTAAATGGCGTATGTTCGCGGTTCGCCCCCGCTTTTGGCTAGCGATTATTAGAGCTAATTCAGTCGACATCATCGTTGGACTCTCTGTGGTTCTGTTTATGACGCATAGTTCGTCTCAGTGGCTGCAATTGGTGTGGGCTGCAGCCTACGGTGTCTGGCTAATATACCTCAAACCAGCTACTAGCATGGTAATGACGGCAATCCAGGCGGCGATCGGCCAACTGTTCGGACTTATGGCCATCTATTCGGTCTGGGCTGGCCAGCCATTCGCGGTCCTGATACTCAGTACCGGTGCCGTGTGTTTGCTTTCGGCCCGCCACTTCTTCGACACCTTCGACGAGCCATATGCCAAGCTGTTAGCTTACTTTTGGGGCTATCTTGGTGCGGCATTAGCCTGGCTTCTTAGCCACTGGCTACTGTTTTATGGTCCGGTAGCCCAGCCAACGCTGCTATTAAGCGTAATAGGGTACGGGCTAGCCGGGCTATATTACTTTGATCATTCCGAAAAGTTAAGTTCGATGCTTAAGTGGCAATTTATTTACGTTATGGGCGCCATTATTGCAGTCATTTTGGCTTTCTCGGACTGGGGCGACAAAGTAGTCTAGGCAGTTCGCTACAGTAGAAGCAGGTAAAGTTTCCTGGTCAGCCCAATGGCCTAAACTAGCGTTGGCAGTGTACGTTGGCACATAGTAACCATGCATCATTGCATAGCACCTGGTTCAATCGAACCAAAATTGTCCTCGCCCCGTCGGTATACTATAAACAGACCATATAGTTAGATGTATAGCATCCAATTTCAGGCTTGTATCAGTTAAAATTAGTACTATCGTCGGAAGAGGAGAGACTATGCCAGAACTAAACAAAAAAAATGAACTTAGTAGCACTGATGAACAAAGCTACAGTGTTTCTTCGAACGGCCAAACGTCTCGGCGACCAGTTCGAAACACTACTGCTGATGCCTGGAATATCCGGATACCGAAGGTCCGCGCACCCAAGCCGCCCAAATTTAGGGTTTCGCGGCGTCGACTTGGTGCTCTTGGTCTGTTACTAGCTTTATTACTCGGGGCAGCTACCGGCTTCGCTGGTGGATACTACGGAGCCAGTGTGCGCGCTGACAACGGTACAATCGGTACTTCCATGTCGGCTCAGAGGAAGATGGTCAACAGCCAAAGCCAGCTGATCAGCCAGATAGCCAAGTCCGTCGGTCCAAGCGTTGTATCGGTAGATGTCGTCGGTCAAACTAACGATGGCGGATTAAACAGCATATTTGGCGATGGCGGTGGTCAGCAGGCCAGCGCCGGCACCGGTATAATTATTTCCAAACAGGGTCTCATCATCACCAATCGCCACGTGGTACCAGTTGGTACAACCAATGTATCCGTTACGCTGTCCGATGGTACTGAACTCGATAATGTCCAAGTGATTGGCCGCACCACCGAAAGTGACACACTAGATATTGCGTTTCTTAAAATTGGTGATGCCAAAGGCCATAAACTTACCCCAGCCGCTATTGGTGATTCTAGCCAGCTGCAAGTTGGCGACGCAGTGGTCGCTATTGGTAATGCCCTTGGCCAATTCCAGAACACCGTTACCAGTGGCATAATTTCGGGGTACGGTCGCAGTGTGCAAGCTGGCGACGGCAGCGGTTCACAGGGCGAAAGTCTCGATGATTTGTTCCAGACCGACGCTGCTATCAACGAAGGTAACTCGGGTGGCCCATTAGTTAATTTGAACGGGCAGGTAATCGGCATCAATACTGCTATCGCCGCTGGCGATGCTCAAAACATCGGCTTTGCCATACCGGTTAACGATGTTACTGGACTCATCAAACAAATCCAAAAGACTGGTAAGCTGGAACGTCCGTACCTCGGCGTTCGTTACGTAGCCCTCACGCCAGACGTTGCGGCGCAATATAAACTAGATGTTACGAACGGTGCCTTCATTCCACCAGCAGTGGATAGTGCGAGTCCAAGCATCTTGCCTGGCAGCCCAGCCGAGAAAGCCGGCCTGCAACCAGGCGACGTCATCACCAGTATTGCTGACACTAAAATCGATCAGACCCACAGCCTAACCTCAATCATTAATAAACATCAGGTAGGTGATCGGGTGAATCTCAAAGTGCTCCGTGATGGCAAAACCATCGATGCTTCAGCTACGCTGGCAGTCATCCCAGCTAACTAACACATTTGTATTCACATGGCCCAGCTAGTAGTGCATCACGACTAAATCATTGCAAATGATGCGTTGCCTCTATAACTATTCGCTCAGAATATGGCTCATGCTTAGCTCCAGTTACCGCATTTACTTCCAATGACTCGATTGCAATGTTGGCTTCCGAGCCGTGATAAGAGCTAATAAAATAGCCGAGCCGCTAAGCGTGTCCGCTAAGCATCCGTCGTTAAAAGGGCAAATTAATACTGTCGTTATTGGGCTAAGTGAGGCTTGAATGCTTGAATAAAATCGTCATGAGCGTCTTCGATGTAGTCGATGCCACACATAATAGTCCGTAGCCCTTCATGCTGCTCTGGAAGTGACTCAGTTAAAATTAACAACGGCTTACGTTGCAACCCACCGAGCTGATCAGCAAGCTTACGGTACAAATCTAATCCATCAGCTCCAGCAAATAGCGCAATTGCTGGCTCATGGCGGGCTGCGTCGTTTATCGCATATTGATCTGGTACATAAGGCAGGTTACATAGCAGTACGTCGTATTTGCCAGCTGAGCCATGAAGCAAGTCAGTATGGTAGATAGTATTGCCCAATGTAAATTTAATAACGTTCATTTTAGCAATCTCTAGGGCCGCTTCGTCGATGTCCAGTAGGTCAACCGTCGTGTTTGGCAGTTCCAATTGCGCTGTTATGCCCAACGCACCACTGCCAGTCCCAACATCAGCGATGCGCAGCAGGTTAGAACTGTTTGCTCGATCACCGGGCTTAGTTTCACCGGCACTTTCGAGATCGGCACATCGTATGCTAGGAGCCAATAGTAGTAACAGTTCGATCATTGTCTCTGATTCAGGGCGCGGCACGAGCACCGCTGGCGACACAATGAACTCCCGTCCATAGAATTCACTTTTGCCGCGCAAATAAGCGAGTGGTTCGTGACTTTTTCGTCGTTCGATTAAATTATTGAGTACATTTAGTGTTTCTGCTGTTATTTCAGATTCTGGATATGCCAGAATCTGCGCCCGATCCATGCCGGTTTGATCCTCCAAAAGTACCAACGCGTCCAGCCGCGCTGTATCATCGCCAGCTGCTGCCAGCAGTCGTGTGGTTGCTTTCAGCCAAGTCTGAATTGTCATGAACCGATTCTTTCTAATATATTTGTCACGCACACATCAATTGGTTCGGTCGTCTCGATGATGTGCCCGCCATTTACTAAGGCCCGTTTATAAGTTTGCTGATTGAATTCAATCATGCGTGTGATGATCAATTCTGAACTGGTATGTGGATCGTTTCGGGCCATTAAGCGTGTACGCATCACATGATCGGGTACATGTAGAACAAAGATAGTATCGACGAGCGAATAGAATTTGCTCTCATTGCGCGAACCGCCGCATAGAAAGAGTGGTTTGTCACGGGGAGCTTTGAGTATGGGTTCTAGGGCATGACTACTCCAGATCCAGCCATTATCAACGAACCAATCCTTGGTCGGTGGCGCTGGCATATCTATTGGATCTTCGGTTTGTACGTTGCCATCATACCCGAACTGACTATCCATATCGATGACTTCATGGCCGAGCCCGCTCAACGCGTTGCCCAGAGTCGTTTTTCCTGTGCCCGATAAGCCTGATATGAGGTACACCTGCATGGCTTGCTGTATTTAGCCTTGGCTCAGGAGTTCATGTTCGGCATCCTGCAGGTTTTGAATCAGGTCGTCGATGTCGCCAGATAGGGCGGCCGGGATGTTTGAGCGGCTATAGCCGATGCGGTGATCGGTTATGCGGTCTTGTGGGAAGTTGTAGGTACGTATCTTTTCGCTGCGGTCGCCAGAACCAATCAGCTTTTTGCGAGCATCGCTGGAGGCTTGCATCTCGGCATCGAGCTTTTGTTGCAATAAGCGAGAGCGGAGGATACCCATGGCTTTTTCTTTATTCTTAATCTGAGACTTTTCGTCTTGGTTGGTAACGACTAAGCCGGAGGGCAGGTGGGTAATGCGGACAGCCGAGTCGGTAGTATTAACTGATTGACCGCCGTGGCCACCGGAGCGATAGACGTCGATGCGTAAGTCATTCGGGCTGATCTCGATATCAGTCTCTTCGGCCTCTGGCAGGACGCTCACCGTGGCGGTAGAGGTATGGATACGGCCTTGGCTCTCAGTAGCCGGCACGCGCTGAACCCGGTGCACGCCAGCCTCAAATTTAAGGAACTTGTACGCCTCAACGCCGCGAACAGCAAAGATGATTTCCTTGAAGCCACCAGCATCAGACGCGCTTTCATTGATAAGTTCAAGTTTATACCCGTGGTTCTCGCACCAACGGGCGTACATGCGGTACAGTTCGCCGCCAAACAGAGCGGACTCATCGCCGCCGGCGGCGGCGCGAATCTCGATGATTACATCGCGGTCATTGTTAGGGTCTTGAGGCGTTAGGGCTTCAATAAGTTCGGCATCATTACTAGTGATTTTCGCATCGAGCTCTTCAATCTCGATCATCGCCATGTCCTGCAGTTCAGCATCTGGGCTCGACTTTAGCTCTTCGGCGGCGGCTTTGTCGCTGGCCAGTTTAATTTTTTCGTTAAATAGGTCGACGAGACCGTCGACCTGACTTTTGCGCTTTGCCAATTTTGGGTACGAGGCATCGCTGTAGATATTCGGATCAGCCAACTTCGATTCGAGTTCAGCCTGTTCGGCGCGCAATGCTTGTTCTTTGTTATCCATAGGTAGACCTCATTATAGGGTATAAAGAAACCACCTGGAGTAATCCAGGTGGTTTAAGATGATTTCAGTAGTTATTTTTCAGTTGAAGCTGGAATTTCGACTTGGTCGGCGGCTTTAGCAGCCTTGGCAGCGGCCCGAGTGGCTTGCTTCTTGGCAGCAGCGGCACGAACGTCCTTGGCGGCTTCACCAGCGGCAGCACGGGCTTTGAACTTGTCAACGCGACCTTCGATGTCGATGATGCGCTCTTCACCGGTAAAGAACGGGTGAGAGCTAGCTGATATGTGAACTTTAACGAGTGGGTACTCCACGCCATCAAGCTTGATGGTATCTGGTGTAGTGACCGTTGAACGAGTCAAATAGGTGGTGCCGTTGTTGAGGTCTTGATAGACAACTGGGCGGTAACTGGTAGGGTGTAAATCTTTTTTCATATCGAAGCTTTACTATACACATCTGTTAGCCTCCCGTCAACACTTCGGTCGGAACAAAACCGGCTAATCTTCGTGTTTGCGTTTCTGAGTTTCTTCATGCATCGATCGAATAACCATTTCGCGCAGTGATTCACCAACGTGTTCCAATGAATCATCGAACTGCGGGCGGGCAAGTAGTGGAGCTGCTGCTGGGGTAGTTGATGTTGGAGCTCCGGCTACTGGAGATGCTGCAGACGGTGCAATGTGTGGGCGTGCCTGAGCCGTGGGCATATCAATTACTCCTGGACCAGCCATCGAGTATGGGGTGGTGGCGTAAGCGGCTTCAGTTGCCCTGCGGCGACGACGGATTACGAACCAAATGATCGCCGCTGCAGTCACGATCACCAGGAATAGTACGATCAATATAACGCCAACCGAACTATGTTTTTTGGATGGGAGTCCTATCGTCGAGCCGTTTTTGAGCGTCGACACATTTATGATGTCGGTCAGGATAACAGTCTTGCCGGATGTAGCGGCGTCACTGGCAGCCGAGTCCGTCTCAAAGTTCTCGGTGTACGTGAGGTTCTGGTACTCGTATTTGACGGCGTATGACCCGGCATCAAGGTCATAAAATTTCAGATCGCCGTTTTTATCACTTTTTGCCTCAGTCATATCACTGTCGTTGATGATCCCGGCAATATCTGTGATCGGCTTTTTAGCTTTGTCGATGAAGTGTACATTAACGGCGTACCCCGTGGTGTCGAATGAAGCCGTAGCACTCGTTGTGGCAGCACCAGTTTGTGGCGTGCGGATGATTTGGTAGTAATATTTGGTTTTGGCTTGTAGCTCGCTGAGCGGCACGCTTATGGTGTCAGCATCAACAGGTATATTTTCAAGTTTCCCGTCAAGGTTAGCCGGGCTGATTCCATATTTAATCGTAATTTTGGCTGCAGCTTTGGCCGGGATGCTCATGTTCGCGCTCAATGTTCCTGTCTGAACAGTTGCATCGGCGCCCAAAGTGTTGGCGGTAGCAATGGCAGTAACAGTGGTTGGCGTAGCAGTGCCGGTGGCCCTAGGCGTTGCACTCGATCTTGCTGGAGCAGCTGTTTTGCTAGGAGTAGCACTTGGATTACTCGGAGTCGTAGCCGCTGCATTTGGAGGTGATGTTGTCGTTGGAACAGGGTTAGCTGGTGCAGGGGTAGGCGTTGGAGTTGGAGTCGGAGTCGGAGTTGGCGCTGGCGCAGGCCGAGCCACCAAGCAAGCGTCGGGTAAATACCCGCCAGGCGTAAATTTACTGGTGTTCTCGATGTTATCAACGGTGTTTGAAGTTGTGTCCATGTCTAAAGCGATGTTGGCAGTACCGTCGGCTCGGTTAATAGCCGTAGCCGACACCCCGTAGCCGATGCCCTTGTATTGGTTGTAATACGTCGCCTGGAAGCCATAGGTATCGCTGTGGGGAATCGCCGGTCGCACGCGAGTCAGGTAGGCATTAATCGCGCCGTCGTGGTAGCCAACGATATTCGTGCTCACCGTCTGCGCACTGCCGCCAACGCTGATAGTGACCTGTGGAAACCCGCCAGACGCTGAGTCTGGGTCGTGCGCCCAGCCATAAATAGTAGTGGCGTTACCATTCAGTACACAGTAATCAATAACCCCAATCGGGTTGTGATTGGTATACGCAAACGTATTTGCGAGCAGCCCGCTGTTTGCTACCGTCAAACCAACGGCAACCACCGTAAAAAGTAGCGTCAAAGCATGTATGCGGTTGTGGTGTCGTCCAAGTCTCAAGTGATTCATCGTATTTTGGTCTTCAGCTTTACCTTTACTATACCGTATATGCTTATATTTGATAAGCAGCAACACTCGAGGTGGGGAACACGGCATAAAGATAACTATATTGACTTAAATCAAATATTATGCTGATGTTTACATAAGTTAATAAAACTAAAAACAAAAGTCAAATGTCCGAAAAAACCCCACAACCTCAAAATATATCCCAGAATCTCCCGCCAGCTACGGAGCTGATGGCAACTATAAAATGGGATACGGTACCTGTACCAGGCGAAGCCGGGCACAATGCTATGGTTAGTATTGCCGAAACACAAGCAACAGGAGAGACTGCAATGATGCAAAGTGTTGAAAATCCTGTACTAGCGTCGGAACGAGCGTGGGACTTTAGTGGGTCGTCAGCTGACTTATTTGCTGAACCTACGGCAAATCCGTTCGAGGGCGCGCTCTCGGCTGCTATGACCAGTGAAACGACGAGGCCTACAGGCCGTAAAGCCCAAGCCGCAATCATGATTGGAAAACTTGCTTCAATTGGTCTGAAAAGCCAAGATCGAGTTGTAGCGTCAAACTCAGAAGCGGCTACCCAGACGGATGATTGGGGCTTCGAAGCACCAGCTCCAGGTACACAGCTGCGCAGAGAATCTGGCGATGACATTGACTATTATACGAACCTGCCGCAGGGAATCTTTCCATTTGAAAAGACTCAGCCAGGTGAGGAGCCCAAGCACCCATCATCAAGAAATTTCTTGCCGAACGCACTCGACAGCGTGCCTGCTGGCGAATTCTTTATAGCTCGACCGACCAACCTTAATCCTCAGGTTGCCGATGAACGGTTTGATAGAAAATTGGTCATTACGGATGCGCCCGATGGTAAGAGGATCAATCGAATATTCGACGGTGGATTGATCAAAAATATCGGAAAGACCGAAGCATTAATGACCGCACTCGGTAATGAGTTTGAGGTTAGCGTGTTAGATGAAGGGCTAGAGAGCGAAGAAGTGCGCTACGGAGACTTACTGGCTGTCCCAACGCCAGAAACTGCTTCTCGCAAGGCTGCAGAACTGGGCGTGAATATCAAGTACTTCCCAGACCAATCAATCATTGCTGGCAAAGACTATCTGCAAACGTTTAAGGACGAACAATATCCGGTGTCTACGCAAAGCGCCGAGTATTTTGAGCACGATACCCGCGACGATCACCTGACCGCCATGGTGTTAGGCGCTGAGCCACTTAAAGCCGGACTAAGTGAATCAGCCAAACTTGCCTTGGAACAGGGGACTACAGAAAAAGAATGGAATGACTGGGCAGCTGGAATTGACGACTTTACGGCATATCTTCGCGGTACGGTCAGTCCAACCTACAACACCCACAACGAACTAATCCCTTACGGATTTGACACGCTTCTTTCATCAGGCAAGCCCATTGGCTTAGATGCGGCAGTGGTGACCAAAATTTATGACACAGCCCGTGAAAACGCCGCTAAATGGGGTATGGTTTTAAACCCTGAACCGGTTTCATTGCGGAAGGCCAACTAAACTTTCGAAGCAGGGAAACATTTCTATCTAATTTAATTGACTTTATTAGTATATTGTGCTAATGTTTAATAATTACATCCAAAACAAATATGTCAGAACAATCAAGCAAAATACCAAATTTAGAAACTCTCGCAACTCAAGAACAGCAATTGAATGAACGTCTGGCTAGCAATACTGTCGCCGCTTCAGCAGACGAAGTTGCCATGTATACCACTCAAGCTAGCGAAGAAAAAACTAATGTGGCGCAAGCCCAGGTTGGGCGTAGGGGGCAGCTCATTCAGCGCAGCGCAAATATGGCGATTGAGCATGCATTCTTTGAGCCAGTGCATACTGAGTTTGTGCAGTTAACGCCATCATTTCAGGCGCAAGTAGCTGATACGTCGCGTACGAATTTAGTTGGCTATGTTGCAGGCCAAAAGAGTGCTCGCGGAAATCACATGAATCAACAAAATCCTACTGTCTTAACTGAGCATGATGCTTTGTCTGGACTTGATGCTTTCTTGGCAGATGTTGCATCACTGGACGATGAAAGCAAAAGCTCGAAGTATGCGGCATCAATGCGTGAAGGCCTGACTTTTATCGGCGAGAGGGAATATGCACAAGCAGTTACGGCTATTGCCGAAGATTGGAAGCAAAAACTAGCCAAAAATCCACAGCTACAGATTTGTGCGCTCGCTAAAATGATCGATCCTAATAAAATTAAAAGTGATAGTTATATGCTTGATTCAATATTGGGTGAATATACAGATGACGAAATAATTTCTTTGGGTAATCGTTTGGTAGTTGATGTAGATAAATTAATCGCTGGGAATGAGCAAGTTGAAGTAATACTGGTCGATGATTGGACTAACAGTGCCGCCCAGCTTGGAACAGCGATCGATACTGTAGTACAGGATTATCCGCAATATGCTAACAAAATCAGTATTCAATTGATTGCTGCAAGTAAGCAACGTCTAGCCAGAGGCGTTGCAGGCACCGATCCTTATCGAGAGGGCAACGAGGTATTAGTCGTTCCAGTAAGCGCGTACTTTCAGGCGAACAAAGCCTCCGTCGCAGAAGCACATATTACCGGTTCACATGGTTCGATGGATTATGATTTTGAGAATGAGTTTGGCGACATGGCATATGCACTTGCGAAGTCTCGTGGGGAGGTCGAGCCTGTCGACTTGCCGCCGCTTACGAACGTTGCCCGACCCTACAAGATGATCGGCTATCGAACCAGTAACGTTTTTCGGGTACGAAAACTGCAGGCTCAGAACAAGCACATCACCTAAGGTTGCACCGAAAGCCCGTATCTGTTAAAATGTGAACACAATTAAGTAAGCAGGTTGGGGATTTATCCTCTACAGTGACACTCCGTGTAGGAATCCTGTGGCTCCCAATTCAAGATCAAGGATGAAGAAAGGTTCTATTATTTATGGCTACTGTTGACGTAGACATCAAGAAACTACTCGAGGCCGGAGCTCACTTCGGTCATAAGACTGCCCGTTGGCACCCTCGAATGGCACCGTACCTGCACAGCAAGCGTGGTGGCACGCACATTATCGACCTCGTGAAGACCGTTGAAGGCCTTGACGCTGGTCTATCATTTATTACCGAAACAGCGGCTGCCGGCAAGCAAGTATTGCTCGTTGGTACCAAGCGCCAGGCCCAGGACATCGTCCGCGCCGCGGCCGAAGCGACTGGTATGCCATTCGTAACTGAGCGTTGGCTCGGCGGCATGCTCACCAACTGGAACACCATTGGTGCTCGGGTTAAGCGCCTCAAAGATTTGGAAGAGCGCATGGCGAGTGGTGAGCTGAACAGCAAGTACAGCAAACTCGAAGTCCAACGGTTCCAAGAAGAAATTGATGAGCTAACCCGCATCTTTGGTGGCATCAAAGACTTAAGCGCCAAGCCAGGTGCGATCTTTATTGTTGACATCGTTGACGACGTCAACGCGGTGCGTGAAGCGCGCAAACTTGGTCTACCAATTGTCGCCATCGTCGACAGCAATGCCGATCCAACACTCGTAAACTACCCAATTCCTGCTAATGATGACGCCATCAAATCGCTTGAATTGATCGTCGGTTATGTCCAACAAGCGATCCAGATCGGTCAGTCACGTATTAAAAGTGATGAGAAGCCAGAGCCAGCCAAAGCTGACACAACTGAGCGCATCATCACCAGCGCCTAGTACATTTCCATATTTGCACTGTGGGGTGTCAGATGCTCCAGTCCTCATTCACCGTATGTTCATACGGCTCACTCCGGGCTTCACATCTTCCTACCACAGCACTCAATATGAAAAATGTAGACATATTAAAAGCATAGAAGGAGATAAACGTGGGTGTAGATATTGCAGATGTAAAAAGATTAAAAGATTTGACTGGTGTTGGTCTAACCGATGCTAAAAAAGCGCTCGAAGGAGCTGACGGCAACTTTGACGCCGCACTTGCTGCTATGCGCAAAAAGGGCATGACCAAGGCCGAGAAGCGCGGTGAAAAAGAAGCCCGCGAAGGTCAAATTGGTACCTACAACCATGACGGTCGCATCGGTGTGCTCGTGGAACTCAACTGCGAGACCGACTTTGTAGCCCGTGGTGAGACCTTTGCCGCACTCCTCAAGGACGTTGCCATGCACGTGGCCGCCTCGTCGCCGCTGTATGTCAGCTCTGATGATATCCCCGAAGCCGACCGCGAAAGCATTAAGGCTGAGTTCGTCGAAAAGGCTAAGGCCGACGGCAAGCCAGCTGAAATGGCTGAAAAAATCGTTGAGGGTCAGCTCAAAAAGTATTTTGCTGAACGTTGCCTTCTGGACCAGCCATTCATCAAGAATCCTGACGTCACCGTTGGTGATCACGTCAAACAAAACGCCGCTCTCATGAACGAGAACGTCGTTGTTCGCCGCTTTGAGCGCCTTGCCCTTGGCGAAGTCGCCTAAGCTTGCTTGCAGCCAGTTTAAAAGTAAAAGCTCCGGTTGCGGAGCTTTTACTTTTTTACAAACTTGGATTTGTGGCAACTAACAGATGTTTCGCTTATAATTGAGTCTAATAAGACAGGAGTACCTATGAATCCGAACCAAGCCCTTGATGATGCTAAGACAAAATTTGCGGCTGCTGTAGAGCGGTTTAGCGAACAATTAAAGAGCCTACGAACTGGCCGCGCGAGCTCGGCGATGCTCGACGGCGTTATGGCCGAGGCCTATGGTTCGCCAATGCCGTTGAATCAATTAGCTACGGTAACTGCGCCAGAAGCCCAGCTGATTCAAATAACACCATTTGACGCGACAAACCTGCAAGCTATATCGACCGCCATCCGTAATAACCCTGCACTAGGGTTGAACCCAACTGACGATGGGCGAGTGGTACGTATTCAGATTCCATCTCTAACCGAGGAACGCCGCCGCGAGATCAGTAAACAAGTCGGGACCAAACAAGAGGATTGCATGGTCGTCCTGCGCAGTGCTCGTCACGACGCAATGGATGCTGTTGATGCTGCCAAAAAAGAGAAAATGATTGGTGAGGATGAAGCTGATCGCATCAAGAAGCAGGTCGAAGAAGCAATG
The DNA here is from genome assembly GCA_014377695.1 of Candidatus Saccharimonadota bacterium. Lineage (GTDB taxonomy): Bacteria > Patescibacteriota > Saccharimonadia > Saccharimonadales > UBA4665 > JACMPA01. Next base: position 6,754 of record JACMPA010000001.1, on the reverse strand, counting down.
AAATCAACCCAAGCACTGATAGATGCCGCCGCAAAATCCAAAGAACAAGAGATAATGAGCCTGTAACAGGCAACACAGCATGCCTAACGTACCTGGCCTTGAGGCGTTACAAAAATATCGCACGGACATAGAAGCTGGCTTGCAGCAGTTTTTTACTTCTGCCCCAGCGCTGCTGGGGATCGAGCAATCGGCCCACGGGGAGCAAGCGTTGTCGCGGCTCGAGAACTACTGCTTACGACCAGCGAAGCGGTTACGTGGTTCATTGGCCGCACTAGCCTACGATGATGCCGCCGGAACGAATAAGAGCCCGATTGCTATTCAGGCGGCCGTTATATTGGAATTAATGCAAGGTTACTTATTAATTGTTGATGATGCAATGGACCGCTCAGCCTTGCGCCGGGGTGAAGCAACCATCCATGAGTTATACAAATCAGACGGCATGAACGCCCATGACGCTGACATGATTGCTATCAATACTGGTTTGCTGGCGCAGCATTTAGCTAGTTTACAGCTAGCTACAGTACACGTTCCTTCAGAGGTTTTGGTGCGCGCTATGCAGGTAATGCAACGCAATATTGCAGTAACAGGGTTTGGCCAACTGGAAGACATAGCAGCTACGTTGTCGGTTGGAGTGACCGAAGCAGACATCATTCGTAAGTACGTTCAAAAAAGCAGTTTTTATACCTTTGTAAACCCATTGCAGTTGGGCTTTACGCTAGCTGGTGTTGAGGATGCGACAGTGTTTGCTGCTTGCGAGAAGTTCGGTGTGGCAGCTGGGATTGCCTTTCAGCTACACGATGATTACCTTGGTATATTTGGGGCAGCGGCCGATTTAGGTAAATCGACGCTCGACGATTTGCGTGAAGGTAAGTCGACGTTACTCATGCATTATGCGCTAGCACAGGCTGAGCCAACGGATGTCGAAACGCTGCGTCGATCGCTTGGCGACGCCAAGGCGACGGACGACGACCTGCACGCCGTGCAGGCGATACTGCGCTCCTGCGGAGCGGAGGAGTATTGCCGCTCGCAGGCCCTGAAGTACGCCCAAGTCGCGCAATCGGTGTTGGCTACCGAAGCAATTGGCTCGGTGGAGCTCCAAGCAGTGCTGCAAGCTGTGGTTGAGTATTCTGTAACGAGGGACAAGTAATATGGATCAGGCAGACACGGTTCCAAAGCACGTTGGCGTGATAATGGACGGTAACCGCCGCTGGGCCAAGGAGCACGGGTTGGCAGCTAGTAAAGGCCACGCCGCCGGCCAAAAGGCTCTCTATGGCCTAATGCACCATGCCTTTAGTTGTGGCGTGCAATACCTCACGGTCTACGCTTTTTCGTCCGAGAATTTTAAGCGTAGCCCCGACGAAGTAGGCTATATAATGCGCCAAGTCACGGTAGCGCTCGGAAAATACCTAAAAGAACTGGTTGATGGCGGGGTGAAGGTAGTCTTTTTAGGTTCACGCGAAGGCCTAAAATCAAGCGTACTTAAAGCGTTTGACATGATCGAAGCGGCTACGGCAAATAATACGAAGGGTACCTTTGCAATTTGCTTTAACTACGGCGGTGAACAGGAATTAACTGATGCTGTCCGCAGCATTGTACGGGATGGCATTACTGAAGCTGAAATTACACCTGAAGTTGTGGCGAATCACCTGTATGGTCCTGAAGTACCGCCTATCGACTTGGTAATTCGCACCGGCGGCGACCAACGCATAAGCAACTTCATGCTGTGGCGCATTGCGTACAGTGAACTAATGTTTACACCAACCTATTGGCCAGATTTCTCGAATGATGAATTTGACACTATGTTGACGGCATATGCCGAGCGTCAGCGACGGTTTGGAAAATAATATCGACGAAATTCAGCTGAGCATCAGTTGATTTGATACACTAGTACGTACATGTCAGTTATTCTTTTAGTCATCGGCGTCATTCTCTTCATTGGGTTAGTCGTCATCCACGAGTTTGGCCACTTCATCATGGCTCGCCGCAACGGTGTCACCGTTGAGGAATTCGGTATTTTCTTCCCGCCGCGCTTGTATAAGCGCAAAACCAAGGGTGGTTGGATATTTAGCATAAACTTACTGCCACTAGGCGGCTTCGTGCGTTTGAAGGGTGAACACGATAGCGATACGGGCAAGGGCACCTTTGGTGCGGCCAGTGTGTGGGCCAAAACGAAGATTATGGGCGCTGGCGTGGTTATGAACTTGGTAGTTGCTGTCGCGCTGTTCACTATTTTGGCTATAATCGGCATGCCGCAATTAGTGCCAAATCAATTCACTATTAAAGGCGACACAACAGTTACCAGCAGCAAAGTGCTTATCGGGTACATTGAACCAAACTCACCGGCCTCAAAAGCTGGTTTGAAGTCGACCGACCGGATGGTCAGCATTACCAGTAAATCAGCCTGCGATAGCGGCAGCACGTGTACTGAGCAAATCGGTCTTGGCCAACGCATTAGTAATGCAGATGAGCTGGTGAGCGCGACAAAGAAATTTGCCGGGCAAACAGTATATGTAAATTACTATCATGACGGCACGTTCCATTCAGTGCGAACCACGCTGCGTGATGCCAAGACAGTCACCGACAGTCGCAAGACTGACAACCCGAAAGGCTACCTGGGCGTTGCGCCAAATGAATACAAGCTGCAGCGGTCCACGTGGTCAGCACCGATTGTAGCAGTCGGACTAACTGGTCAATTTACGGCGCTCACGTTCCAGGGATTAGGCCACGCCGTAGCTGGCGTGGGCAGTATTCTAGCGGGCGCAGCCACTGGCAATAGTGATGCCCGTCAAAACGGCCAGACTGCAGCCAGCGAGCAAGTATCGGGCCCCGTCGGCGTGTTTGTCATCCTCCAGGACGGTAGCCTGATCGGATACCAATTTATTCTGTTTATCATTGGAATTATCTCGCTGACGCTCGCCATCATGAACATTTTGCCAATACCAGCACTCGATGGTGGCCGTCTCTGGCTCACTATCTTCACTCGGGGCATCGGTAAGCCACTCAGCCCCAAGCGCGAGGAGCAGATCAACGCCTCAGGATTTTTGTTTTTGATTGGTCTGATGATTTTAATCACCGTAGTTGATGTTAGACGCTTCTTTTAATACAAGGGTAACAAGCCGCATAGTCACTACTTACGTCGGTTATGATACTGATAGTTTGCTTCGAAGCAATGCGCAGACCCGCGAAAGTCTAGGCGAATAAACATATATGACACATCCAATGCCATCTACTGAGAATTCACGAGCAACAGTAGAGCCAGATCTGGCGTTACCCCAAACTGGTGCACCGCAGTCCAAACATATCCCATGGAACCCCTGGGTCGCGGTGGCGTTCGTCGTCGTGGTGTACTTCTTGTCGCAAGTTATAGCTGCGATTGCATTGTCGCTGTACACTTCAGCCCAACATTGGACCACGGCACAATCTAATGATTGGCTAAGCAGTTCGATATATGCTCAGTTCTTCTATACTCTGATTGCCGAAGGATTAGTCATAGTGGCTATGTATCAGTTCTTACGGCTGTACAAACGGGGCTGGAAGGCGATTGGCTTCCGAAAACCTAAATGGTCCGACCTCGGTATGGGCTTACTTCTGGCGCCACTGTACTACATCAGCTATTTGGTGATTGTAACGGTCGCCGGTTTGTTAGTGCCATCGCTGAACGTAGACCAGCAGCAACAACTGGGTTTTAACCCAATTGGTACTTGGCAGCTGGCTTTGACGTTCATAAGTTTGGTACTACTGCCGCCACTGGTCGAAGAAACATTAATGCGAGGGTATTTGTACACTAGTCTAAAGAAAGGCCTGCCGCAGCTGGCTGCGGCACTGGTAACAAGCGTGATATTTGCCAGCGCTCATTTGCAGGCAGGCAGTGGGGCACCACTGCTATGGGTAGCGGCGATCGATACCTTCGTCTTGTCGCTGTTTTTGATTTGGTTACGCGAAAAAACGGGAAGTTTGTGGGCGAGCATCACCCTACACGCCCTCAAAAACAGCGTGGCATTCCTGAGCCTGTTTATATTTCATCTGACATAACAACGGGTATGGTTTAGTCTGCAAGCTATTGAACACTGACTAAATGCTATACTAGGCGCATGATTCAAGTCCTTGCATACATCCCTAATTCTGACCCATCAGCGGTTCCGGGCCCCGTGGCGCTCATTGCATAGAACTTGCTCCTCGTAGCAACTGCAGTATCCAACCAAGCTAATTAAGGAACCATACTATGAGACTTTCCCAACTGTTCACAAAAACAAGCAAAACCTCCCCAGCCGATGAAGAGGCTCGTAACGCAATATTGCTGATTCAAGCCGGGTTCATTCATAAAGAAATGGCCGGCGTTTACGCGTATCTTCCACTTGGCCTTAGAGTACTCGAGAACATCAAGCAAATCGTCCGTGAAGAGATGGACGCGGTCGGTGGTCAAGAACTCATGATGACCACACTGCAACCACGAGAGCTTTGGGAAAAGACGAACCGTTGGGATGACAAAATTGTCGACAACTGGTTTAAAACTAAGCTAGCGAGTGGCATTGAGCTCGGCGTTGGACTTACGCACGAGGAGCCGATCGTCGATGCGCTCAGTTCGTATATCTCGTCATACAAAGACCTTCCGGTCACTGTGTACCAGATTCAAAACAAGTTCCGTAATGAAAAGCGGGCCAAAAGTGGGTTGCTCAGGGGCAGGGAATTCGTTATGAAGGACATGTATACCTTTGCTCGCACGCAGGCTGAACATGATGAACTATATGAACAGATCGCCGCTGCGTACAGCCGGGTCTATAGCCGGCTCGGTATTGGTGATGTCACGTACCGTACGGCGGCCGACGGCGGCTACTTCACCGAGCGTTTTAGCGATGAATATCAAACGGTCAGCCCAATCGGTGAGGATACTATCTATGTCGATGAAACCAAGAAAATTGCAATCAATCAAGAAATATATACCGACGAAAATCTAGAGAAACTCGGACTCAACAAGGCCGACTTAGTCGAAAAGAAATCCGTAGAAGTTGGCAATATCTTCCCACTTGAATCCAAATACACCGACGCTTTAGGTGTGCAATATACTGATGATTCGGGCAAAAAACAATCAATTATCATGGGTTGTTACGGCATTGGCATCAGCCGTTTAGTCGGCATGTTAGCTGAGCACTTCGCTGACGATAAAGGCCTAGTCTGGCCTGAGGCTATCGCCCCAGCCAAGGTCTATTTGGCGCGTCTTGGTATCGACGAGGACGTTGTGAAAGCTGCCGATGAGCTGTATAACAGTTTGCAAGGAGCCGGTATCGAGGTATTATATGACGACCGAGAAGATGCTCGACCAGGTGAAAAGTTTGCGGATGCTGACTTGATGGGCATTCCATACCGCGTCGTAATCAGTACCAAGACAGTTGCCGCAGGCACGTATGAACTCAAGCATCGAACCGCAGCCGACGCTGAGCATGTATCGCACGCCAGATTAGAGGAAATACTACACACAGTTGAGGCAAGCGCATGATGCGCCCCACTGCACAATACCGTTGCTAGATTAGGCAACGATTGGCCACTAGCAATAACCTCGTGCAATTAGCATAGGTATTACTAGAAATAACTGTATACTGTAGGGCAGAATCCCAGCTAAATTAGCCCAATAGGACACCCGTTAGGGTAGATAGCAAAAGGAGACAAATTATGAAGAAATTATACAAATTGACTAAAGACGGAATAAACGAACTCGAAAAAGAGCTCGTTAATCTTATGGCGAAGCGCCCTATTATTGCTGACTCGATTAAATCGGCTCGTGACTTGGGCGACTTGGGTGAAAATGCTGAGTACCAGTCGGCTCGTGCCGACCAAGACCGCAACGATAACCGCATCAGCGAAGTCGAGCACATTTTGGCGAATGTTGAAGTTATCAGCACTCCAAAAGGTGATAGCAAGATTCAACTTGGCTCGACCGTTACACTCAAAAACGATGGCAAGACAAAAGAGTTCCAAGTCGTTGGCACCGTTGAGGCAGATCCTCTTAATGGTAAAATCTCTGACGAATCACCAATTGGTAAAGCTTTGCTGGGTAAGAAGCTTGGCGATGATGTAGAAATTAAGACTCCAGTCGAAACAACAAATTACAAAATCGTAAGCATCGCCTAACCACGCATGTCGGACGTTAAACGATTAATTGTCGGTATTATTTTAGTGGGAATCGGAATTGCTACCGTGCTCGGTGGCAGCGGTGGACCGATACTGTACATCGGGGCTGCCCTCGGAATTATAGGCTCAGGACTCGTTCTTACTGCACTCGTACGCGGCAAATTCTAGATGTAACTATCAGTTTTTCTGTAGTCGTACTTTATGTAAGTACACTGGTTAACAGATACAAAATTGGGTATACTGGTGGCAAAGTATGCAGTGGTTAAATACAATTGTTGATGAGTTGATTGCTCGCCATCCTGATGGCGAGATACTTATTGAGTCCGGCGGCAGCCCAAGCGGTACCTACCACTTGGGGCACATGCGGGAATTAGTAACCTGTGATGCTATCATGCTCGAGCTCCAGCGCCGTGGTCGTGCTGCCAAACATATCTACTTTGTAGATGACCTAGATGGCTTCCGTAAAGTCCCTGGTAACGTTCCCGAGGAGTGGAGCCAGTACCTTGGTATGCCACTGTGTGATGTGCCATCACCGTCCGGTGCAGCCGGTGAGTCATACGCTGACCACTTCCTCCAAGGATTAAAGGATAGTTGCACCGCGCTCCACATTGATGTCGAATTTGTGCTT
>JACMPA010000036.1 GCA_014377695.1 Candidatus Saccharimonadota bacterium | reverse complement strand
TACTATTAGAACTGAAAGTTAGCACTCTCGTAGTGTAAGTGCTAATTCACTCAAGCTATTAGTTTTGTAAGAGGAGGATTTTTTATGAGTACACCACTCAAGCCACTTGGGGATTACGTTGTTGCCCAGGCCGAAGAAGCTGAAAGTAAAACTGCGAGCGGATTATATCTGCCAGAGGCAGCCAAAGAAAAGCCAAAAACCTCGAAAGTAGTTGCTGTTGGACCACAGGTTAAAGAAGTGAAGGTCGGCGATCGAATCGTCTACAAAAGTTACAGCAACACCGATGTGAAGGTCGACAAAGAAGACTTTATCCTGATTAAAGAAGAAGACATTTTAGCGACAGTAGGGGGCAAATAGATGGCAAAAAAAGTATTTTATGACGATGATGCGCGCCGCCGTGTACTTGGCGGAGCCGAGATTTTATATAGTGCCGTAAAGACGACAATGGGACCTAAAGGCCGCAATGTCGTGATCTCCAAAAGCTATGGCGGTCCAAGTGTGACCCATGACGGCGTATCGGTCGCCAATGCGGTTGAAATTGCTGATGTTGATGACGAAACTCTAGGTTACAAAGTTGGTGCCGAGCTCATTAAACAAGCCGCGAGCAAAATGAATAATGTTGCTGGTGACGGCACTACCACTGTTACGGTGCTCACATACCATATTTTGAACGAGGCCAACAAGCTAATTGCGGCCGGGCATAACCCAATGCTGCTGCGTAAAGGCCTGGAGGCTGGTGCGCAAACAGTACTTGGTGAGCTAGACGCTCTTGCCGAGAATATCGAAGGCAAGAGTAAGCGAGTTGCTGAAGTAGCAACTATCTCGGCTGGTGATGCGGGCATTGGTGAGCTGATTGCTGACGTTATCGACAAAGTCGGTCGTGACGGCATTGTTACTGTCGAAGAAGGCCAGGGATTGTTACTCGAGAGCGAAGTTGTTGAAGGCTTTACCTTCGATAAGGGTTACGTGAGTCCGTACATGGTAACTGATACTAGCCGTATGGAAGCTGTCTATAGCAAGCCAGCAATCGTGATTACCGACAAAAAAATTACCTCAATCCAGGAATTTTTGCCATTACTCGAAAAGTTAGCGCAGGCTGGCAAGAAGGATTTGATTTTAATTGCTGAAGACGTAGAAGGTGAGGCGCTTGGAACGCTTATATTGAACCGCTTGAAGGGTGTATTCAATACCGTGGCCGTCAAGGCTCCGAAGTTCGGTGATCAAAAGAAAGATGTATTGAACGACATCGCTATTCTAACCGGTGCACAAGTCATCAGTGAAGAGCGCGGTATGACATTCGAGAATGTTGAACTTGATGTGGTTGGTTCCGCCCGCAAGGTTATCGTAACCAAAGACGGTACAACCATCATCGAAGGTGCCGGTTCAGCCGCCGAAGTAACTGCCCGTATTAATCAGATTGGCGTGCAGTCTGAAGCGGCCCAAGGTAAATACGACAAGGGTAATCTCGACGCGCGCAGCGCTGCCCTCAGCGGTAAGGTCGCCGTCATTAAAGTCGGTGGCGCTACCGAGACCGAAATCAACGAAAAGAAAGACCGCGTAGACGACGCCGTCCATGCGGTAAAGGCCGCATTAGCCGAAGGCATCGTGCCGGGTGGTGGCGTTACATTAGTGAATTTAGCCAACGGGCTCGATGCTGCGGGTGATGATACATACGTAGCGGGTAATTTATTGCTCAAGCGTGCGCTGGAACAGCCATTCCGTATTTTGCTTAGCAATGCTGGCTTGAACGCCGACGAATGGCTGCCACAGGTTAAATCGAGCAAAGCTGGCATGGGCGTAAATGTAAACGACCCAGCAGCCTTAGTTGACCTTAAGTCTGTTGGCGTAATTGACCCAGTTGCAGTTACAAAGCAAGCAATTCAAAACGCTGTCTCTATCGCCGGCACGGCGATGACAATGGGTGCGCTAGTCGTAGATGTTCCTGAACCTAAGTCGGCTGGTCCGGATATGAGCGGTGCTATGGGCGGCATGATGTAGTTACTGAGACGTCAGCCGAGTCATGCATTCGCGTTGACTCGGGCTGTTCTTCCAATCTTTAGGAGGCCGTAAGGCCTCTTTTTGGTTAAGAATGATAAGTCGCTACTGCTTGCATCTACGTAAGAACAAACTTATACTAATGCCATGAGTGATGCAAAGAGTCAAAGAGATGGCAATATCCCAGCTGATCTACAGCCTTACTATGATCAGCCAAAAGGTAGCACCCGAGCTTGGGCTCGTTGGCTGACACGCGTGTTAGCGGCAGTCATTGTAGTCATACTACTCGTTATATTTGTACGATGGGTATGGCACCAAACACATACTGACGACAAAAGTAAGGCAACAACTGGAAGCTCGAACATCGAAAAAGATACGAAACCGAAGACCGCAAATGGTTCAAAAACCGATAACACAGCGACCTCCACAGCTCCAAATACCCCAGCACCTACTAGTACTACACCGACTACTGGGGGTAACTCAGCTACAGCCACTCAGACTGTTGGTCAGACGGCAGGAACTACGTTAGCTAACACTGGTCCTGGACAGACTGTAGCCATCTTTATAACGGCTAGCGCGGTATTCGCCGTGCTATACGAAATTCGTCTTCGCAAACAAGTCAGCTAAAACTTTGTAGTACACGAAGTATGGCACTTAATAAACGGTGACTAATGGTCGCCGTTTATTAATTTAAGTAGGAAAGGGCAGGTATGAAAACTAGGCTTGTTGAGAGAAGTAATTTATCTCATTGATGACATCAAGCAGAGCCTGGGCGCGGGCTTTTTCGTCTTCTATCTGGTTGGCTGCATCGTAAGCAGTTTGCAATAATGACTGATTATCCGAAGCTTGGATCATCATCATGGTAGTCCTGAACTTTTCTTCGGGAGTCTGATCTAGGTGACCTACCAATGGACTCAATTGCAGTAGCGCTTGTTGCTTCAGGTTGTTCAATGGGCTCGATGTCCCTACGGTTAGCTGCACTGGCGTCTGCACCGGAACGTCCGGGGCAGGAGCAGGCTCTGTAGGCATTGATTGAGTGGTAGGATCAGTTGGTGCAACGGGTGCAGTAGTATAGCCCTCGGCGGCTTGTTGCTCAAGGAGCATGTTCGGGTCGGTGACAGGTGCCGATGCTGGCGGAGGTCCAAAGATTAGGTCTGCTGGCGGCAGGGCAGGATTAACTGCACCTGCTGCATAGCTGTTGTCGGCCGAATTCGATGCTTGCTGGTCAGCAGGCACATTTGTCTGTTGTACTGGTTCATCTTGGTGCCCGAACATATCCCCCCTAGAAAATCTACATAACGCTTACGCTATACTATATTGAACAAGCGCTGCTAAGACAAGGAGTTTAGATCGATGCTCGACGACTTAAAGATGATTCACGAACGCGACGCCCAAGATGCACTTGGTGGCGCCGAGAAAGCCTGGCAGCAACTCAGCGTAGAAACAACGTTTGAGCCGGCTTTTGTGCCTAGTAACGATATCTTGAACGTAGTGTACTGTGGCCTGGGAAATTCGGCGTTGGCGGCACTATTATCTCAGAGCGTAGTGGGCCTCCACGTACCGTTTGAAGTCGTCCGTGAATATGACATTCCACTGTACGTTGGTGAGAAGAGTTTATTTATTGCTGCGAGTGATTCAGGCAATACCGAAGAGACACTCGAGGCAATCGGCAAAGCTGAGGCTCAAGGTGCACAGATTGGGGTTATGGCTGGTGGCGGTACATTGGTCGATATTGCCCATCAAAAAGGCTACCCACTGATGATCATGCCCAAAAGTAATACATCAAGCCACGGAGTCTTTAATACGCTCAAGGCGCTTGTAACGTTGCTCGACCAAGCCAGTTTAACGACTATATCCACATCGGAGCTAGTTCAATCGGCTGAATTTCTGCGGGTCAAAGCACAAGACTGGCTTCCGACTGTGCCAACTGCCAGCAACCTCGCCAAACAAATTGCCCAAGAATGCATGGGTAAGTCCATCGTCGTGTACAGCGGTCCAAAGCTTGCCGCCGCCGCGTACGCCTGGAAAACAGGTTTCAACCGGAACGCTAAGCAATTGGCCTGGTGTGGGCAGTACCCAGAGTTTAATCACAATGAGTTCGCCGGCTGGAGCAAGCAGCCAGTCAATAAGCCATATGCCGTGATCGATATTCGTTCCAGTTTCGAACATGAGCGAGTCTGCCGCCGTTTTGAAGTCAGCGAACGTTTGCTGTCCGGTATGCGACCTAAACCAATCATTGTTCAGGCAGAAGGTGACACGCTTCTTGAGCAACTGCTATGGGTAATTAACTTCGGCGATTTTGTTACACTATACACAGCCTTGCTCAACGGCTTAAATCCTGCAAATGCAGACTTAGAAGAAAAGTTTAACAAGGAGCTATAGTCACCATGGCAGTTGATTTTCCGTCATTTGATACAAGCAACTTTAGTACTAATTCATACCTCCGAATCGTCAAAAAACCATGGGGCCAAGAGATGCACTTAGTGCCGGAAGGGTTGCCGTACATGATGAAGATCATCTGTATTAACCCGGGTGCAAGGTTAAGCCTGCAGTCACACGACGAAAAAAAAGAGAGCTGGGCACTACTCGAGGGTCCAGGTAAGGTCATTTGGCAGAACTCGAGTGGGGAAATGATCGAGACTGTCATGGAGCTCGGCGTCGGGTACACCTGTGCAGTTGGTCAAAAACACCGCTTAGCAGCGGGCAGTTATGGCTCGGTGCGCATACTAGAGACTTCAACTGAAGAGCTTGGTATTACAAAGCGGTGGGAGGATGATTATGCCCGACCAGACGAAACGCCAGCTCAGAGGGCAATTGAGCGCCGTGGCATGTAGAACTCAGGTGTATCCACTATACTGAGAACTATGAATAATAAGCGGTTGAATCCGACCACCCAGTTCGTGTTAATGCTCCTTGTTGCTACCGGAGCGAGCCTAGTGCTTCTGGCTGCCGATTCATTGCATAATCATAGTTTTTATTTCAGCTACCTTATATGGAATTTGTTCCTAGCTTGGCTGCCATTGTTGTTCGCTTGGTGGTTACTCGCCGTATTAAAACGTAAGCTGTGGTCAAGTTGGGAAGCAATAGGTGTGAGTGTATTGTGGCTCGCCTTTCTTCCAAATAGCTTTTACATGGTAAGCGATTTTATTCATCTGCGAGAGGTGAGTTACCGAAATTTGCTGTATGACGCGGTCATGCTGACATCATTTATATCTGTCGCTGTCGTTCTGGGTGTTTGTAGTCTGTATTTAGTGCACCGCGAAGTCATTCGGCGCTTTACGAATCGGACCAGCGGTATATGGCTATTTGCAGTCATTCTAGTTTGTAGTTTCGCAATATACCTGGGCCGTGATTTACGCTGGAATAGCTGGGATATACTTACTAACCCCGGTGGACTACTGTTTGATGTCTCCGATCGCTTGATGCACCCAGCCGCTTACCCAGAAATGATGCTGACGACCGCTATATTCTTCATATTGATGTGCATGTTCTATGGCATTGCTTGGTTTACCGTTCACATGATTCACGGCTGGCCTGACCAAATACAGCACAGTAAGTAGCTGGGTGTACTATCAGTAAACATTGCCGATGTTCCGTTCATGAAGCCGGTGCCTCAATCTGTTAGAATGAGGGTATGAAACAACAACTCGAACAATCTGTAGCAGCTATTGTCCTGGAGTTGTTCAGCGTTAGAGTTAAAGTTGAACTGACTAGGCCAGATGAGCAATTTGGTGATTACGCGACGAATGTCGCGCTGCAACTTGCTAAGCAAGTTGGTCAGAACCCGCGGGCCATTGCCGAAACGCTGGCTACGAAGCTGCAGTCTGACCTGGTCGAGCAGGTCACCAGCGTATCTGTTGCGGGTCCGGGCTTCCTTAACTTAACGCTCACTGATGCGTCGCTCATTGCCGTAACGACTAAGGCACCAACGCAAAGCCTAGCTGGGCAGAGCTGGATCGTTGAGTATTCGTGCCCCAACGCCTTCAAAGACTTGCATACTGGACATTTGTATAACACGATTGTCGGCGATGTATTGTCGCGGCTACTTGAATCGGCTGGTGCAACAGTACACCGAACGAGCTTCGGTGGTGACGTCGGGCTGCACGTCGGCAAATGTCTGTGGGGCATCATTCAGGCGGTTGGCGGCGAGCTGCCAGAAAAGCTCAGTGAAATATCTAGTGATCCGATGGACCGCGCCAATTGGCTGAGCCAAGCATATGTATCTGGGGCGGCTGCCTATGAATCAGATGAAGCTGCAAAAGAGCAAATTATGGCGCTCAACAAAGCCGTTTACACTATTCACCGCGCGCAGGATCACGAGTCTGCCGTAGCTCAGCTATACTGGACCTGCCGTCAGTGGAGCTATGATTATTTCGAAGCATTTTACCAGCTGATACAGGTTGATGATATGCGGTATTACCCAGAGAGCCAGACCACTGAGCGTGGCTTAGCTACGGTACATGAACAGCTGGCGAAGGGTAATTTAGAAAAATCTGATGGCGCTGTAGTGTTCCATGGTGATGAGTCACAAAATCTGCACACCCGTGTGTTCATTACCAGCCAAGGGCTACCTACCTACGAAACCAAGGACGTGGGTGTTATCCTTGCTGAGCAAGCGGAGTACAACTTCGATCACCGAGTACTCATAACGGGTAATGATCAAACGCAGTATATGCGGGTGGTGTTCGCAGCGATGGACACGTTCTTTCCAGGCCTCGGCTCCAAAATGACCCACTTAACAAACGGTACAGTACGCTTTGGTGATGGCCAAAAGATGAGTTCTCGACTGGGCAATGTATCCCGCGCTGTTGACGTCGTCGCCGCCGTTGAGGAACAGGCCAAACTATTAACAGAGAATAATGAACAAGTGCACGCCGTAGCTCTGGGAGCCATCAAATACGAGTTTAGTAGGTATCGCCTCGGTGGCGATATTGCCTTTGACATCAACGAGTCAGTCAGCCTCCAAGGCAACTCTGGACCGTACCTCCAGTACGCTCATGCCCGTGCCCGTTCGATTCTCGCCAAGACCTCACTTACAGAAACCGGAGTCGCCGATGGTGACGGTCAGTCTCAATGGGTACCTACTACAGCCAATGCCGACATTGTCCTAGAGGCAGGGGAACGCACACTGCTGCGGAAGATTGCCGAGTACAGCGAAGTACTAGACCGAGCTGTAACTGATTTAATGCCGCACCACATCTGTGGCTATCTGTACGAACTGGCACAAACGTTTAACTCGTTTTATGAGCATAACCGAGTCATTGATAACCCACGCCAGGAACTGCGCCTAGCACTGGTTACTCAATATGCCGACACCCTCAAGTCTGGTCTGCAACTACTTGGTATCGATGCTCCTGAACGGATGTAATACCACGTTAAGCAACTTTATTTCACACGGTTATTGACATAAGTGGTATTATTTGCTATAATGCTAATGTAAATCAAAAACAAACAGATCGAATATAACCATGGCCCAAAGTAAAAAATCCACTCGTAAACCTGGTACCACAACAAAGCGTCGCAACCGTACCACCCTAACGACTACTGTCGCCACGTCGAACGGTAGTATCCGTATTGTTGAACCAAAGCCCTCGGCTAAGCGCCGGGCGAGCAAGCCAAAAGTTATCACTATTGTAAGCCAGACCGATGATGCGTTACTCGATCAAGTCGGTGGTTTTGCAAACTTCCTCCGTGAGTACGGGGTAGTTGCCTTGGCAGTCGGTTTTATCGTTGGACAGCAGGCTAATGCCGTCGTTAAACAGATGGTTATCAGCTTTGTTGATCCGTTAGCCTTAGTTTGGTTCGGTCAGAGCCTAAGCGGTCGAGCCGCTCATTTGCATCACAATGGTATGCCGGTAGATGTGCCCTGGGGCCAATTCGTTGTCACACTCCTAGACTTCTTCTTGATTGTAGTCGTTATTTATATAGTCATTAAAGTGTTCAAGCTAGATCGCCTGAAGAAAATCGAAGAACCCAAGAAATAATCTGAGAAAAAATACAGTCACTTTGCTACAATGGTATATGTAAAGCCAACTTAACTTCTTAGGAGCAATTTATGAATAATGTTGATGCAATGACCGATGAAGATTGGAAGGCAAAGCTGACGCCTGAGCAGTATAGTGTTCTGCGAGACAAAGGTACCGAGATGCCGGGCTCTGGTGCGTTACTAAACAACCATGATACCGGTGACTATACCTGTGCCGCGTGTGGAAATGTTGTATTCAAAAGCGGCACCAAGTTCGAAAGTGGTTCAGGCTGGCCTAGCTTTTATGATCCAGCAAACACCGAAGCCGTCAGACTCATTGATGACTCAAGTATGGGTATGACGCGCACCGAAGTCGAGTGTGCTAACTGTGGTGGCCATTTAGGTCATGTATTTAACGATGCATTTGATCAGCCTACAGGGCAGCGGTTCTGCATCAATTCAGCAGCGCTGGAATTCCTGAAAAAAGATTAGCAATTAGTATTGAAGTGCTTGTCGCCCCATGTGGCCATGGCTTCTAAAACAGGGATAAGGTCGTAGCCTTTGGGCGTTAGGGTGTACTCGGTACGCGGTGGCACCTCGGCGTAGGTTTGCTTGGTGATAATACCGTGCGCTTCGAGGTCGTCGAGACGCTGACTGAGTGTGCGTGGGTTGATCTTACCAACTGTTTTCTCGAGGGTGCAGAAGCGGGAAGAGCCGATAGCTAGATCTCGCAAGATGAGTGCGGTCCATTTGTTGCCAATAATTTCCATGGCACCGGCAATACAACCGACTTTTGGCTCTAAGGACGCTTGGACGGCGAGGGGATCTTTAGCACGTGCGACGGTAGGCGTTTTCATAACTATACAAAGTATAGCATAAATTCGCTCAAAAAACAAAGGTGCAAAGCTTGTAAACCAGCTGCTCAATTCGCTAGATCTTAGCTTATACTAGGCTTTATGCAGATAACTATTTTTGGAGCTTCGGGTAGCGTCGGACGGTTAGTAGTATCAGAGGCCTTGAAGCGGGGCTATGATGTCGTTGCATTTGTGCACAATCATAACCCATTCGAAGAGCTAAATCATCTAACAATTGTAAAAGGTGATATTGCCAATAGTGGCGACATCACTAAGGCATTGCTGGGCAGCGAGGCGGTCATCAGTTGCTTGGGGAGCTGGGGCCAACCCGGCCGGAACGTCCTGACGACGGCGATGACGGCCATCATTCCAGCCATGAAGGCCCAGAAGATCACTCGTATTATTACCCTTACGGGGAGTGGGGCGATGGCTCCGGATGTTACCGAAGGACTTGGGCACAAGCTATTCATGAAGGCCATGGCACCGTTTCCGGCCGGTAAGGTGTTTCATGACGGTGAGCAACACATGAAACTACTAGCAGTGAGCTCACTGGACTGGACAAGCTTGCGTTCGCCGATCATGAAAAGCAAAGGTACGTCCGCTTACCAGCTTACTAGCAAAGCAAGTAACGCCCGCTTGCCGCGATCAGCTGTAGTGGCGGCTCTAATTGACCAGTTAACTTTGACTGAATATATATACCAGGCGCCGATCATCAAATCCGCCTGAGAGTAGGCTATAATACCTACTAATGGTAGAAATAGATAAAACAATTGTTCCCACGAAGTTGCTGTGGGTCGACCTAGAGATGACTGGTTTGGACGCCGACAGCAACGTGATTATTGAGATCGCGGCCGAAGTTACCGACGCTAATTTTAAGACTTTGGCGAGCTATGAGGCGTTGATCCGCCAGCCAGAAGCAAAACTGACATCGATGAACCCTTGGGCTCAGAATCAGCATGACTCTAGCGGCTTAACTGATCGGATTCGCCAAGAAGGTAAGCCAGAGCAGGATGTAATACAAGAATTTGTCGGCTTCATCCATTCTCAGTTTGGAAGTGAACCAGCTATCCTGGCCGGGAACTCCATCCATAACGATCGAATATTTATCAAAAAGTGGTGGCCTGAAGTCGACGATTTACTACATTACCGGATGCTTGACGTGACCTCATTCAAAATCGTTATGCAGATGCGTAACGGATTAGATTTTGAGAAAAAAGAGACCCACCGGGCATTTGATGATATCCAGGCCAGCATCGCCGAGCTGCAGTATTATCTGCAATGGTTGCAGGCACAATAAGCTAAAGTCGGGTATACTACGCCTTTATGGACCACAAAACTGTCGAAGATTACCTGCTCAGCATGGCCAATGCCAAGTTGGATTACCCATTTGGTAAGGACGTAGCCGTGTACAAAGTTGATGACAAAATGTTTGCGTTAATCGCCGAAGGGTCCGACCCGGTGCGGTTGAGCCTTAAATGTGATCCCGTTTTGGCAGTGACGCTGCGCGAAAAGTACGAAAGCATTTTGCCAGGCTATCACCTGAACAAAAAACATTGGAACACCCTGATCTTGACCGATCAGCTACCTTGGGACGAAGTCCAAGACTTTATCCGCCACAGCTATCAATTAGTTACTGGCACCCAATTCTAAGCTTTTAACTTTAAGTAATTTGAAGTTGTGCCGGCTGATGCCTGTTCGGAATTGAATGCTGCTGGCTGGGATGTGGCCGAAGAGAGTACTATTTTTGCTTACTAGCAGTGACGAGCAAGTCGGCGGAGTTATACTGCACTGAAAGCAACTCCTTTCCCTTAGGGCCTGGGTCGGCTTGGTAGGCTTTTTGTAGCGCAGCCTTGTAGGTAGCAAGATCGGCCTGCATCAGTCCAATGAAGGTTGTATCGTAGGCATTGTTTTGTTGTGCAGTCAGCAGGGTAGCGTCAGCAGTCTTGCTTTTTTTAAGCCCTAGCTGAGCTGGCGAGAGTTTGGTACCGTTCGCTCGTAGATACGACAATAGTTTGGCGTTATCACTCGTTACAGTGGCCTGGACGTTTTGTGCCAAGTTCTGTCCCGGTATTGATGTGGTGAGTGTTGCGCCAGCCGTTGAGAGGCGGATTAATTCAGTTTGATCTTGAGCTATCGTCAGCAAACTGGCAGTCTTCTCTTTGCTACCAGAGGTGAGCACCGAGGAAACGATGACCGCCAAAATTATCAGCACCACCAGTCCACCACCGACGATCGCGATACGCGTGATGAGTGAATTACCGGGTAGCGCCAAGGGAATCACCGGCTTTTTAGGCTTTTTGGGATTCATGATAAATGCGTAAGGGTCGTGGCCAGGTTGTCCATGCACTGGATTCATCGGTGGTTGCTGGTCTGATGGCGCTAGATTCGGATTTTGCTGCAGAGGCAGCTGTCCATTGTGTTGATTATTCTGTTCGGGATTCATCTTATGCTTATAGTATCAAATTATAGCAGCAGCCCGCTACACTTGCGCCACTTGGCTCGGGGGTGGTACGTCGATTTGATTATTTGAAACCTCTTCTCCTAAGTGACGCGCTTGCGCTCTGGCAATTATATTTGAGTGATGGAAAAGGAGGGTGCCTACATCGCTATCGTTCGCCGCTGCTTCCTGGAGATTAGTCCACATAGTTTGGTACATGATGTCGAACGCTGGATGTGTCGTCGGTACTCCATCGCGTCCGTGATGATGCAGGAAGCTGGCCTTGCCACTTTTAACCCGTTGGACAACGCGCTCACTCCTCCCATATGTCGGTTTGCTGCCTGAATCGAGCCATGGGTTGTCGGGGTCAATAATTCTAGCTTCTCTCGACAAAAGTTCTCGACCCATGCATACAAGCAGCTCGGTAGAGGAAAGTTCTATGGGTTTCGCTGGCCGTGCGTAATCTGAATCACGGATGCTTTTGAATATAGTACCAATAGCCTCATTCAATCTGTTGGTTTGTCCACTGACTGTATCGATATGTCGACCGGTATTCACGGCACCACCTAAGTATCGTAAATATCTTTCAACTTCACGTTCGGAAGGATGCAGGTCGGCGCTAATGCCATGTTCGATTTTAAAATAGCGAAACATCAAGGCCTGTGCTGAAACTACTCCTTGACTGTGCTGAAAGCTTTGGAACGTCAATTCGGCTGGTGTCAGTACTTTACTCATAGTATGGAACAGTAGTAATCGTGTATATTGATTCATATTTTAAAACTTTATACATATTTACACAAGTATTATCGTCTCTGCGGTACAATAGAGGTAAATGGATGCAGTTGATGAAGTAAAAGCTCGATTGAATATCGAGGATGTGATTGGCGAATACGTTCAGCTTAAGCGCACCGGTCGGAACTATAAGGGACTGAGCCCATTTGGGAGTGAGAAGACGCCTAGTTTTGTGGTTAGTCCAGAAAAGCAGATTTGGCACGACTTTAGCTCGGGTCGGGGCGGTAGTGTGTTCAACTTCGTCATGGAAATGGAGGGTGTCGACTTCAAAGGTGCGCTCGAACTACTGGCCCGGAAGGCTGGCGTTGACCTGGAGCAATATCGTACCGCCAGCAGTGGTCAACGTGGTCCGGATAAAGAGCGTTTGTATCAAATAAACGAGGCCGCTACGCACTTTTATCAGGTACAATTTTCCAAGAACACCGTTGCCCTAGAATATGTGTTCAAACAGCGCTTATTCACCAAAGAAACGGCGCTAGAGTGGCGCCTTGGCTACTCACCGAATACGGGTGATGCGCTGGTTAAATTCCTGACGACCAAAGGCTTCACGCCTGCTGAAATGAAGCAAGCGGGCGTGACGTCACAAAGATACGAGCGGCCGGCGGACATGTTCCGCGGCCGCTTAATGATTCCTCTGCAGGACCCGCAGGGCAGGGTGATTGGCTTCACAGCGCGCTTACTCGAGGATAATCCAAGCGCACCAAAGTACATCAATACGCCGCAGTCACCGTTGTACGACAAATCGCGCCACGTGTACGGGCTACACCTGGCTAAGGAGGCGATCCGGAAGAAGAAATACGTGGTTATTACAGAAGGGAACTTGGACGTAATTGCCAGTCATCAGGTGGGGGTACGTGAAGTTGTTGCCACAGCTGGCACTGCCATGACAGAGGCAAACTTAAAGGCACTTGGTAGGTTTACTGGCGATGTTCGACTCGCCTATGATGCCGACAAAGCCGGCATGAATGCCACTGAGCGGGCGATTCCAATTGCCAGTCGGGTGAAGGTGTCGCTTAGTATTATTACCATTCCTAGCGGCAAGGATCCGGACGAACTGATCCGTCAAGACGCCAAGCTGTGGGAAAAAGTTATTCAACACCCGCAGTACGCCCTCGACTGGCTAATGGAACGCTACCAAGGCATGCTAGATCTAGAAAGTGCCCAAGGCAAGCGTGAGTACAGCGATATATTGTTGCCGGTGGTTCGAACCTTAACTGATCCGGTCGAGCAAGATCACTATATGGTGGCCATTGCCAAGGCAATTGGTGTGAGCCGAGAGGCGCTCGATACCAAGCTTGAACTCGGTGGTAAGGCCGAGCAGCGGCCACTCAAGCGATCCCGAGTTGCCCCGCAGCCGATTGATCGCAAAGCTGTCGAGGAATTAGGTGCTCAGGATCATTTCCTGGCCGTCATGCTGCTGCAGCCCAAGAGCCGGGAATACCTGGAACTGATGGAGCCGGCCATGTTATTCCGCGATGATGCCAAGCAGTTGCTGACGTTCCTAAAGGAGCATCCAAACTTCAGTGGTGAGCCGGGGGCTACCAAGGAGTTGAGCCAGTTGAAAACAATCGCCGACTATGTTAGAATTATTAGTCTACAGTACGAGGAACTCTACCATGGTCTCGAGCTAAATGAACTTCTCTACGAAGCAGCTCGATTGCAGGCCCGCCTGGTAGAACGATATGTCAAAAACCAGAAACAAACAGTTAGTGCCGAGCTTGCTACTGCCGATGAAGCTACCATGCGTGTGCTCCTGGGGCAGGTGAAGCACCTCGACACCCTCCTCAATCAAGTTAAATCCAAGTGATATACCATCACTCCTAGAGAAAGGTCAGTTTATGCCCAAAGCTAAAAAAGCCGCCGCCAGCGCACCAGAACCACTAAGTCCAGATGAGTTAAAGCAGCAAATCCTCGATAAGGCCAAAAAGGACGGCAGCATTACCCAGCGCGACATTTTTGCAATTATCCCAGAAACGCCCGAGAACGCTGAAGTGCTCGATGCCCTCTACACCGAAATGGCTGATGCCAACATTGAAGTGACTGAGTCCGAAGTCGACCCAACGACGCTCGATAAAAACTGGGTCGTGGATGAAGAAGAGGAAGAAGAAATCGTCGTCAAAGAGGGTGTGTACCTTGATGATGATGTTGCCGACGATTCAGTTCGTTTGTACCTCCGCGAAATCGGTAAAATTCCGCTTCTCAACTCCGAAGAAGAGCTAGCTTTGGCTCAACGCGTCGTCGCTGGCGAGCAAAAAGCTAAAGACATGATGGCCGAAGCTAACATGCGCCTCGTGGTCTCGATCGCCAAGCGCTACGTTGGTCGTGGTCTTGATTTGCTTGATCTGATTCAGGAAGGTAACACTGGCTTGCTCCGCGCTGTTGAGAAGTTTGACCCAGATAAAGGCTTCAAGTTCTCAACCTACGCAACGTGGTGGATTCGCCAGGCCATCACCCGAGCCATTGCTGATCAAGCCCGTACCATCCGTATCCCGGTCCACATGGTGGAAACCATCAACAAACTCCTCCGTACCCAACGTCGTCTGACGCAGGAACTTAACCGTGAGCCGACCAACGAAGAGATCGCCAAGGAAATGGAGATTGAAGTCGACAAGGTCGAGCACATCATGAAGATCAAGCAGGATATTAGCTC
>JACMPA010000008.1 GCA_014377695.1 Candidatus Saccharimonadota bacterium | reverse complement strand
TGGTGGGCGAGGTGGGACTTGAACCCACACGAGCTATTGCTCACAAGATTTTGAGTCTGGCGTGTCTACCATTCCACCACTCGCCCATAATCATTTGCCAACTGTAATTGGTATTGTGATTATCAGGGGTAATTGTACTATACCGAGGGCTGGGAAGAAAGTGTAAGCTCGATTATACTTTCTGGACCCGTAGCCTGCGTGAATTGCTATAATAGAGTAAGTAACGCAGGCCAACAGGCGCGCAGGACATTTATGGCTAACACATCATCATCCAGTTCGAACTCTAATGGTAGCCGACACACCCGGACTATCCAGCCGCTGCCTGGCGCAGACGACCGAGCGGCCGCGACTGCAATTATTCGCAATAAGCTAGACGCGATTTATAAAGAAGAGCCGAACGCAGCGGACGAGATTGCCGAAGAAGAACAAATCCAAGACCGTACCAAACATCAAGAGTTTATGCACCGTTTGGTTAATTCCGGACGATCATTAGCCGAAATTCAGACCGCTTGGCACGAATATTATGTTGATTTGCCCGATAACGAAAAGCACCAGGTATGGCAGGAATTCTATGACAGTAATAAATTAGTATCGAAGTATCACAAGGTAAGTGGACAGGTAGCTGCACTCAAACCAGAACCCCAGGCTGCTAGTGGCGTTGTGGTCCAGGATCACACCCCTAAACTTATTGCCGTCCACCCAGCCGGCGCTCCAAAGGAGCGCCGCACGGCCAAACAAATTCACCGCGTTATCGCAGACAAGGTCTCGGCAGGTGGAAAAATCAAAGCCAAACACCACTTCCAATCATTGCTATTCGGTCTCGGCGCTGGCGCACTCATTATTATCATCACGTTGTTTGGATTGTTTAATCAGGTCGTGCTCGCACCGTTTTATCAGCCAAGCCGTAATGCCAGTGCGGCACCGCTAATTATCAACAACAACGGTGTTGCACCGACGAGTACCCCCGAAGTCATTATCCCTAAAATCAATGTCGAAATTCCGGTTAACTACGATCAAAAATCAACTGATGAGGCGGCTATTGAGAACGACCTCGAAAATGGAATTGTACACTACCCAACGACGGCACTCCCCGGCGAAAACGGCAATGCGGCCTTTTTTGGCCACTCCAGCAACAATATATTTAATAAGGGCAAGTATAAGTTCGCGTTTGTATTACTTCATACATTGGTACCGGGCGACACTTTTTACCTGACAAATAACGGCAAGGTGTATGTATACAAAGTTATTACAAAAACCGTCGTTGAACCAACACAAGTAGAGGTACTAGATCCCGTACCAGGACAAACTGCTACGGCAACCCTTATCACCTGCGACCCACCTGGCACATCGCTCCGACGACTCGTAATTGTTGGCCAGCAGATCAGCCCAGCAATAAGTGGCAATACTGCTAGTAGCGTTACTACGACTAACGCAGCACCCACCAGCGATACCAGCGCTGGGTTACCCGGTAATGGCCCATCACTGGCCTCTCGTATTTGGAATTCGATCTTCTAAAGATCGGCCGGGGTACGCAAGGCAGTTGAGGTTAGTGCCTGTGAACCACTTTCAGCTGGGGCTAGACTGTACATGTACTTATAATCTGGTACAAAGAACGGCGTATGTTGGGCGTCCATGGCGGCCAGTGTTTGAAGGTTGGTGTTATCAAAATCAAAGACCACGAGCTTGGAGCCACTGGAGTAGGCAAGCCGAGTTCCGTCCATCCAGTTAGCGTAGGCCTGGGGTGGATCTAGCGGCAATTTGGTGTCATATTGGTATGATTTGTTTACTTCGGCGTCGTATACCCCAAATTGTGAGCCATTTTCAGCCATGATGAAGCGGGCGTTGCTAGAAAAACTCAGGCGGTTCGGAGTAGTAGTTTTGAGTACACTTATAGGGACTAACTGACCTAAATTCGAGGTGAGTTGGGTATTGGGGTTTTTATATACATATACTTTGCTTTCACTTTTTGCGCCTATAGCCACGTACCACTCGCGGTTGTACTGCGTCAGGTTGAGTAAATAAGTCGAATTGCCGCTGACTTCACGCAGGAAGTAAGATTTACCGCCAAGCAACAATACGACACCTACCTTACCGGGAGTAGTCGTTTTACTGGAGGCGTAGAGCATGACGTTATCGCTGTAGGATTGGTATTCAAGTACGTCGCTCAAATACGTTTGCGGCGCTGGGGCATCCAGGCGCGCAGTCTTGAGCGTTTGAGCCGCAGCATCATACACGTAGAAGCGGTCGAATTTTTTGTCGACTAAGCTGACTTTCGTTGGCGTAACGGCAAAGGCGGTGTTCAGATTTACCGATTTAGTCATATCGCTGCGATCTAGCAACACAAACTCACTCACGCCGTCGTGGGTGTGGTTCATTAGTACGTGTTCGTTATCATTTGACCATTCGCCAAGGGTCCAGCTATCACTTGCACCGTTGCTAATCACCGTAGCAGGGACGGTCAATTCCGTAGAAGGAAATTTGGGATTTTTTAAATCATATTGGTCAAATACGTTGTCGCTACCAGGTTTCTGAACAAGTAACCAGCGTCGGTCTGGGCTTTGCGTGGACAGCCCAACGGCACCTTCATACTTTTTGACTGCATTCGTTACTAACTTTTTAGGAAACAGTGTTGCGTAATCTAGCCGGACAATTTTACCACCTTCGACATTGGTAGTTTGCTGCCAATTGTTGTAGCCATCTCGACTGTACTTGACGTTGTATGTACCACTAACTAGCGACAGGCGGGCGTCGGTTTGAGCCTTGTCGAGCACGCCATTTATACGGACCTGTGCTCCACCCGGCGAGCTAGCGACGAATAACAAACCGCTTTGGGTGACCTTCCCGTTTTTATCGATCCCAAAGCCCGACGCTTGATAAAAAAGAATGCGGACGGCAAACACCAGTGCGATAGCGATTAAGCCATAGCCAATGATGTTAAACATATCGCGTCGTTGTCGCTTTTTGGGGTCAAGAAAATCCATATTTAATCCAGTATACTACTATAACTTGCAGCTGTAAGCCGGTAGCGCTAAACTGTATACATAATTGACAACAAGTTGACGGTAAAGGTGCTCCAAACGCGTGGCTAACAAAAAACAAACTACCATCACATTAAACGGTCATCGCTACGATGCAGTGACGGGCGAAGCAATAGACGAAAATGGCAGCAAAATAGCTAGTCCCACTATCAATGACATGGTGCGTAGTCGGCCGGGCGCGGTCGCGCTAACTCCTCACGCCGCTAAATCCCCGGCAGCGCCGCTAGTGCCACTTTCCACTAGTAAAGTCATGGACGTTAGCCGCAACATTAGTCATACCAAACCACATACTATGCAGCGGGCGAGCACACTAGTGCGGAGCAGTGTTAGCAAACCAAGACCGGGCTTCAAAAGCCAAACCAAGGCCATTTCGCCTACCGCTGCCCTAGTGCCAACCTCAAACGTCATTACAACCAAGTGGCCGGTCACGCAAATCAATCCTCGTAGACAGACGCGAGCCGGACAGGTGGCTAAAAGCGGCACAATAAACAAGTTTGCAACTAATGCTCCAGTCTTGGAAGTACCTCAGGCAGCCGCCACCGTCAAAATCCACGCACCTCAGCCAGCAGTCCAGGCACTCGAACCTCAATCTCAGCAATCTCAAGATATGTTTACGCGGGCTATCGCAGCTGCCGATTCACACACATTTGAATACGCCGACCATACTAAACCTGGTAAATCGAGCCGCCAGGCTCGCAAGCAAGCCAAGAGCGTAACCAAAGCTGGCAAGCGACCATTGCATCATCATACGCTTAGCGTCGTTGCTGCCTCAGTCGCGGTATTAATTATCGGCGGGTTTGTCGGTTTACAATACAAAACCGCCATCACTCTGCGTTATGCTAACGCTCAAGCCGGCTTTACGGCTTCTTTGCCGAGCTATCAGCCGGACGGCTATGGTGTAGGTAACTTCAACTATAGTGCCGGTAATGTTGGTACTACGTTCCGTAGCGACGCGAGCGGTAACGATTACAGTTTGAATCAGCAAACCACAAAGTGGGACGATCAGACCCTGCTAGACAACTATGTCGCCATTAATTACCCGAACTACCAGGCACTACAATCAGGAAATAGAATTATGTATGTCTACGGCGACAACGACGCTAGTTGGATCAAAAATGGTGTCTGGTACCAACTCACCACCCACGGCAACCTGAGCACTACCCAAATCCTCAGTATCGCTGCTAGCGTCTAGGTTTGATTGCGCTTCAGTTACAACGGCGTGATACCCTACAGCTAATTCTATATCCCGCACTAGACCATACGGGCTGCGAACACCATCGACTACACAGTCCTTTTGGCAGCCAATATCTATACTTGCATCTGTAACTACTATCCAAGCCTTGCATTCGGTATAGCGCTGAGCAATTTCCAAAAGGCGAGCCGCCTGCTCTGGTTTTAACTTTCGATCTTTTGAATCAAGCCAAATTTTTTAACGCGTGAGCTGCTGGGCAGCAAAAGTACAACGCTGCTTTCTGCTGTCTAGGGCCTCTGCCACTACTGCCTCAGCCGGCGGCACACTGCCATCAATCCCCAAAATATGAGCAGCGTCTTCACTTACTTGGACATGAAGCACCAACGCTTCGACCACAACTTCAAACGTATTCTGAGACATACCACTCCATGCGCCTAGGATAAACTATCAAGCAGCACCGTAGACTTACTTGTCCTTACAGCAACTGTTTTATGCCGCACTTATAGGGCAAGTAAAACCTGTATTGATACAAAGCGCAAGCAACAGCGTTTTCAGAAATGGGCTTTTTCTTCTATACTTAACTCCTATGAAACCAGTTCGCACCCGTTATGCACCAAGCCCTACCGGCTTTCAACACGTCGGTAATATTCGAGCAGCCCTATACCCTTGGCTGATTGCCCGCCAAACCAACGGCGTCTTTATACTCCGCATAGAGGATACTGATCAAGCTAGGGAAGTGGAAGGTGCCGTCGAATCAATGCGCGAAACACTCAACTGGCTCGGTATGGATTGGGATGAAGGACCAGATATGCCCGGTGAGTTTGGTCCATACATACAAAGCGAACGGAAAGCGAATTATGCAATTTGGGCTCAACGGATGGCCGATGAAGGTACCGCCTACGCCGACGTTCGTACACCACAACAGCTGCAAGCGTTACGCGACACGGCCAAAGCGCAGAAGAAGCCATTTTTGGCTCGTGAGTATCGTCCTGAAAATCCACCGAAGTGGGAGCCTGGAATGCCATTACGCTTCAAAAGTACACCGCAGGCATACCACTGGCACGACGCAATTATGGGTGATCTGAGTGCCGGCGAAGAAGCTGTCGACGATTTTATACTGATGAAGGCCGATGGCCTCCCGACTTATAATTTCGCGCATATTATCGACGATAACGACATGCAAATCAGTCATGTCATACGTGGGATAGAGTACATTGCCAGTATGCCGAAGTATCTTAATCTGTATGAAGCACTCCACTTTGAAAAACCAATATTTGCTCACGCGCCACACATCATGAATGACCAAGGTAATAAAAAACTCAGCAAACGCGATGGAGCAAAAAGTCTTCTCAGTTACCGCGATGAGGGCATACTACCCGAAGCAATGCTGAATTTTCTAGCCTCAATGGGTTGGAATGATGGTACCGAGCAAGAAATTTTCAGTCGTGAAGAGCTGATTGCTAAGTTTAGTCTTGAGCGAGTACAGCGCAGTGGGGCCCGTTTCGACGAACAACGGTTGCATTGGATGAATGGTTCGTGGATTAGGGGACTTGACATCAACAGCATTTACACTCTTTGTCAAGGGTACTGGCCCGACACCGCTAAACACTACGACGAAATGTACAAAAAGGCCGTGCTAGGTTTAGTACAGGAGCGCCTGAAATTCTTAGCTGAATTACCTGAATTAACGGCATTGTTCTTCGAAGATCTACCCACTGACCTCAATCTGATTGATGCCAACAAACAACTAAAAAAGTTCAGCCATGCTGAGTTGAAGGTATACCTTGAGCACGCGATGGGTAGCTTAGAGCAGAGTGATTTTAGTGTCGAGGATTTGACCACTCGTTTGAACGCGCTCCTTGAGTCGACGGGCCAAAAACCGGGTGTATTGTTTAGTTTAATCCGGATTGCTAGCACCCAGGCCCCATTCAGCCCAGCTTTGGCCGATACGCTGCACGTCCTTGGTAAAGAGCGTTCCATAGCTCGCATTACGAACTGCCTTGAGTCACTGTGAAGTCAGTCTTCATCCTGTTGATCGTAGTGATAGTGGTAGCGATTGCCGCCGGCATAGTTGTTGTTCGTCGACAGGGAACACACGCCTGCATTACTTACTACACCAAAGATGGCCAACGCGAACTTTCCAAGACCTGCCAATAAATTCAGAACGTATGCCAGCAGCAGCTCGCATCTGATACAATAGTGCTTATGCAAGACGACATCCGGCGAGCCGATGCCAATTCTGGTACTCCAAAACTAACACCCAATAATTCAAACGACTTCGAAGACACATCGGGTTCTGAAGCTGCGATCGAATCGTTTAGCGATGAGCCGGTTGAAGCGACGAGTATAGCTATCCCGTCCGAAGAGCCATCTAGTGCTGACAGCGTACTAGCCAGCGCCACTGCTAGCTACGCTGCCACTGAACAGTCTACTTTCCATGATGAAAGCAGCGTTGAGACCGGTGCCGTAGATGACACAGGCGACGAACCAAAGCAACGGTTTAAGCTTAGTTGGCCACCGACCAAAAAGCAGGCTCTTATCATAGCTACAGTTGTACTAGTTCTCGGTGTTGGTGGCGCTGCCGCCTACAGCGTAACTAGCCGCGACGCGAAGCCGCTAGCTACCACTACCGCCAAGAAAAAAGCCGTTGTTACACCACCGGTACCAACTACGGTACCGGCAAAATTGACCGGTCTTACCGTTGACCCAGCCGTTAATCAGCGGCCGGTTACAGGTGTCATGATCGAGAACAGCCCCGATGCCCGGCCACAATCTGGACTTGATCAAGCCGGAGTAGTGTTTGAAGCTGTTGCCGAGGGTGGCGTGACCCGTTTCTTTGCACTATTTCAGGATACTCAGCCAGATTACATTGGACCGGTGCGCAGTGCGCGACCTTACTACGTCCAGTGGTGCCTCAGCTTTGACTGCTCGTACGCCCACGTTGGCGGTAGCCCTGACGGCTTAGCTGGCATCAAATCATGGGGCGTTAAAGACCTCGATCAGTTCGCGAACAGTGGTGCTTATCACCGAATTAGCAGCCGCTATGCTCCACATAACGTTTATACCTCAATCGCCGAGTTAAACAGCTTGGAGGCTGCCAAGGGCATCGGGGTCAGTAACTACACAGGCTTTAGTCGCAAGGCCGACCAACTCTATAAAGCTCCGGACCCAGCAGCAACCGGCAAGGCGGCCAAAGCCCAAGACACCCGTGCCCCGGTAAACAGCATGGACTTTACCTTGTCTGGCTACTACTACGACCCGCACTTCGAGTACGACGCTGTAACCAATACGTACAAGCGGTCTGAGGCTGGCCAGCCACACATGGAACTACATCAAGACGGTACGCAAACTCAGATTGCCCCCAAAGTTGTTATCGGTATGATCGTCAGTTTAAGTGCTGGCGCATTGGATGCTCAAGGTTCCGCGTATTCCAACTATCAAGCCGTCGGTACCGGTGATGCATTGGTATTCCAGGATGGCACGGTGACCAAAATCCACTGGAGCAAACCGGATATTAAAAGCGCGCTGTCATTCACTGACGACACTGGCAAACCCTTTAAACTCAATGCTGGTCAGACATGGGTTACTGCCATTACTGGCGCCGACAAGGCTAGTTACAAGTAAGTCGATGTAGGGCGGGTGGTATGGAGTACTTTCACCGATTTCGCCAGCAATTGCTGAGCCGTTTAGTACTTATTATATTGCTCGAAAACATTTTGGTTGGCGTAACTTGGTGGGGTGTTACTACTTATATTGAGCTCGGTGGTACTGAAACCGCCGCCCTGGTCGGCACTGCAACGATCGTGTACGCCATACTTATTGCATCAGTAAGTGCCATGTGGCTCACTCAACCGACAAAATTAATAGCCCGGGCAATTATGCACGTCACTCCAGAAACGGCGGCCAAAGTTGAGGCACCTGACCCAACAACCCCGGCCTTCGGCCGCGAACTGGTCTCAGGGCTCATTCATGAAGTGTTTGAACTGGCGACAACTGCCGAGAAAACTCATCAGACCATCACCCACACCAGTGATTTGCGCACAAACTTTGTTGCCAATTCCTTACCGTTGCCGCTGTTGATATTTGATGCCAATGAAACTATTTTATTCGCCAATGAAGTCGCTGGTAGCTACATCGGTATGCCATCCACCGAAATGATCGGCAAAAGTGTGTATACGGTTTTAGATATGTTGTTTCCAAGTGAAGACACGCTTGATACTTGGCTTGCAGACAAAAAAACTAAGAATGCCACGGCTAGTAGTACCTGGGACCGGATTAAACTCAATCCGGCCGAAGGCCGGCCATCACGCAGCTTTGACTTAGCCGCCTACTATAACCGTGATAATCCAGACAAATTTGAGACTATGCTAGTACTGTTTGACCACACCAAGGCCTACAGTCAAGACGATCAAGCCATTAGCTTCATTGCGCTCAGCGTCCATGAACTGCGTACCCCATTAACTCTGTTGCGTGGCTACATCGAAGCATTCGAAGAAGAATTTGCTGGCAAACTCACCGCAGATATGAATGACTTTATGTTTAAAATGAGCGCCACCGCCCAGCAGTTAACCGCGTTTGTAAATAACATCCTGAATGTGGCCCGCATCGATGATGATCAGCTCGTCCTCCAATTACACGAAGAGCAGTGGGGCGAGGTTATCCGAGCTGCTGCGAACAACCTGGCGCTGCGAGCCAAAGTCCGCGGTATCACTATTGAATACAGCATCGCACCAAATCTACCGACGGTTGGCGCCGACCGTGTCAGCGTGCTGGAGGTGATAAACAACCTCGTCGACAACGCCATCAAATACAGCGGTGACAGCAGCCGAATTATCATCAATACCTATTTGACAGCCAATAATTTAGTCGAGACGACCGTTCAGGACTTTGGCGTTGGCATTCCCCAAAACGTCCTGCCAAACCTTTTCACCAAATTCTACCGCGACCACCATAACCGAGCCCAAATCGGTGGTACCGGCCTAGGTCTATACCTTTGTAAAGCAATTGTGCACGCTCACGGCGGTACCGTTTGGGTCAAAAGTAACAAAGGCGAAGGTAGCACGTTTGGCTTCACGCTTGTACCATTTGCTAATTTGAACGACGAAATGCGCGACAGTGTCAACCAAGATATCACGCGTGGTGCCCATGGTTGGATAAAAAATCACTCACTCTACCGTCGCTAGCTATTCGAGAGTTTGCTACACTATATTCAATATGGATACACCAATGACTGACCCAGTGGTCCGAAACGGTAAAAAAGTGCTCTGCGTAGAAGACGAACGCTTTATCAGTGAGCTATACGCTCGGGCCCTCACCAAAGCCGGCTACGACATCGTCGTTGAACCAGATGGCCAACGTGCCCTAGAAGTCGCTCAAACTAATAACTTCGACATTATCCTTCTAGACCTGATGATACCAACCATCACTGGTTTCGAGGTGCTTTCTAAGCTCCGTGACACAACTGTAACGCCGCAGCTCAAGGCGAAGATTATTATCACGACTAACTTGGAACAGCGCGAAGAAATCCGTAAAAGTATCGAGGATCAAGCTGATGGCTATTTGGTAAAGGCCGAGATTACGCCGCGCGAACTTGTTGAATTTTTGAGCCACCTAGACACATAACTAATCACCAGCGATCATCGGGAGACCTGACACATGACCAAAAAACCAAACAACTCCCAACTTCCAACCGACCGATTAGTTCCTAAGTTTACTCTGTTTTTCTTCAGCAAACCTTGGGTCAGTCTAGGCATCTGGATCGCCCTCATTATCTTCGGTGCCCTGAGTTATACGACGCTTCTCAAGCGCGAAGGCTTCCCAACTATTAATGTACCTTTAGCTATCGTACAGGGAAGTTACGCGGTCAACGACCCAGCTAAAGTAGACAGCGAGATCGCACAGCCGATATCTGATTTGGCGCGCAAGCAAAAGGGCGTCAGCCTGGTCCAGGCGCAGAGTAGCGGTAGTTTTTACGTTATCACCATACAATACGATGAAAGCGTCGATGCTCGGGTGGCTGCCAAGGAGTTAAAACAGCAGATTCAGTCAAAAGCCAATTTGCCGGCTAGCGCTACGCTAAATCTAGCCGTTCCGTACTTTGGCGTTACGGGTGGTGACGCCAAAAAGATTGATGCTTTAATATCACTGTATAAAACTACCGGCGAAGCTTCTACTCAGCAATTAACTGACCAGGCAACCCTAGCTGTAGCATATCTGAATGAGCACAAGCCACCACTGGTAGAGTCATTCTTTGTCCAAAATCCGTTTGATACCGTGAATAACCCAATCACTGGGCAAGCTACTACAATTCAGAGGACATTCGATCGCTACGGCGAAAAGGTTGGCAAAACCAGTACTTTTTATAATTCAGTTGGCATCGGTGTGACCGGGCCTACAGGTGTCGATGTCATCAAACTTGACGCTCAGATTCAACAGTCGCTGAATGATCTAGCTAAGCAATCATCATCAAATGGCTACACCACCCGCATCAGCGCTAGTAATGCACCCCAGATCAAAGAAGAGATTGGCGAGCTACAACGCGTACTCCTGGAGGGTTTGGTTGCTGTATTGATAATTGGCTCAATTGTTATCGCTGTCCGCGCTTCAATCATCACCGTTGTTTCGATGGTAACAGTCATCATGAGTGTTATCGGCCTACTGTACCTGCTTGGCTATTCGCTAAATGTCATTACGCTGTTCGGGCTAATCCTAGGTTTGTCACTGATCGTTGATGACACTATCATCATGGTCGAAGCCATCGATGCCGCACGGCGCAAAACTAATTCACCAAAAGAAGCGGTGCAGATAGCCGTTACGAAGATCAGTCGCGCCATGGTGGCCGCTACTACCACAGCCGCGCTCTGCTTCGCGCCGCTATTGTTTGTCAGCGGTATTTTGGGCAGCTTCATCCATGCCATTCCGGTTACCATAATATCGGCACTGTTCATCAGTTTGCTTGTGGCGCTCGTATTTATCCCGCTGTTCGCTCGTGTACTGCTGTTGGGTAAAAAACAGATGGGCGAACAAAGTGCTCACGAAACTGCCGCGAATTTTGAGGCAAAAATTGCCACGGCTATTTGCAAACCGATGCTCTGGGCCAGAGGATCAACCAAGAAGCTACTATCTGTTGGCTTGGTAGCCGTTTTAATTGGTACGATCTTCATCGGATCTGCTGGCTTTATATTTGGCAAAGTTACCTTTAATATCTTCCCGCCTACTAAAGATACCAACGCTTTGTCCGTAAGTTTGGCTTATCCGCCGAACACTACCATCGAGCAAGCTGAAGTAATTGCCGCCAACGCCGACAAGCTGGTGAGCGATACTATTGGTGAAAACTACGTATCTGATACGTACTACGGCCTGGGAAGCGCGGCATCGTCGATGGCAATAGTGAACATCACACCGTATGGCGAACGAGCTGCCACGTCTCCAGAACTTGTTAAACAGCTACAGGGCCGCTTCGATAAGGATTTCCCGGCCGCCAGCGCCACCATCGGCCAGCTCGACGTTGGGCCACCGACGGCAGCCTTTACTGTTCAAGTTCAAACTAACGACCGCGAAAAAGGCTATAAATTAGCCGGGGATATCAAATCTTATTTGGCGCAGACTACCCTAAAGCGAGTTAGCGGCAAAACTGCCCACTTCAAAAACGTCAGTACGTCTAGCCCCGGTCAGTACATCCGCAACAAGGGCGTGCCCACCATCAATGTCACCGCCAACTTTGATGGCGACGACACCACTACGCTAGTTACCCTAGCCCAAGACGCCGTCAAAAAGGAGTATACCGCCAGCAAGCTTGCGAGCTATGGCCTACCAAAGGATGCTGTGGTATTTGACCTTGGTCAAGAATCCGAAAACCAGAACTCTTTCAAAGCTTTAGCTCTGGCATTTCCAATCCTCCTACTGGTAATTTACCTATTGCTACTGCTTGAATTCCGCTCATTCCTGCAACCGCTACTGATCTTCCTGGCAATTCCGTTCAGCTTGTTCGGCGTTACCCTGGGACTCTACCTAACCCACAACGCTTTCAGCTTCTTTGCCGCGATGGGCTTCTTTGCCTTGATCGGCCTGAGCCTGAAGAACACTATTCTGTTGACCGACTATGCAAATCAATCACGTAAAGCTGGCATGGGTGCCATCGATGCGGCTGTCGCCGCCCTTGGCGAGCGCTTCCGACCACTGGTAGCAACCAGCCTAACCGCCGTTGTGTCGCTCATTCCATTGGCTGTTACAAGTCCGTTCTGGGAGGGCTTAGCCGTGGTGCTCATCTTCGGTCTGCTTTCCAGTACCACCCTCGTCATATTAGTATTCCCGTACTACTACTTAGGTGGCGAATTCCTACGAGCTCACATCAGCCGTAAAGCATTCTTCCTGTGGCTCATTCCGACCATCGCCCTGATCTTCGCCCTCGGTAAGATTAACGGCAAACTTTGGCCACTGGCAATCCTGCTCACCCTAGCCGCGGCAATCGTCCTCAAGCGCCGCCGCAAATCTGCAAAAAGCGCAAGCTAACAGCAGGGGCAACGAAGATTTATCAGTTTATCTTACACTTGCTTTATTCCAAGTGTGATTAGATACGACCAATGAATATTACATCGGCTGAGCGACACCAGATTGAAAACGAGATGCTTTTTCGACGCATGAACGAAAAAGTGGGTGACGATCTGGGTGCGCTGGATGCCTCTTACATCGAAGATAAAGAGATCTACATGATCAGGGATGCTGATCTGTTGATTAATTTTAAATGTGAGTGTTCCGATAAGAGTTGCTCAATTAGAATCCCGCTGAAATTAAGCGAGTATCAGGATATACATGTGAACCGCGACACTTTCATTGTCATACCGGATCACCAGGTGGATCCGATCGAGAAGGTCATAAATTCCGGTTCAAAGTTCAATGTCGTCATGAAAAACAACTCGACACCAGCCCCGGCAAAGGGCAAACAGCTCCACGATACAACGATAGACAATTCGCGGGCAGACGGCTAAGTTGTAGCGAAAATCACGTTGCATAAGCACCATTGGCGGGCGTATAGTAAGGGTTAGCCATGTGAGGGCTCGTTTGGCGACTTACAAGTCGTCCAAAAGTTCCTCCTCGCAGACTACTATTCAGGCAAACACACTTAGGTCCCTGTGCGCCTTCCTACAACATAAGGTTTTTGCTCCAACATACGCTCGGTGAACGGCCAATCGTATCTTGTGAAACCCTCTCTTACATCTCCGTTCCCAATCTGTAATACGCAGTTTTGGCCTCTTTTTATAAATCTTTTGTAGGAGATTCTCTTTATGACACAAACTATCAACACGGAAGTAGCCGTTAACTCCTTTTATTTCGCTGACCCATCTGGTCGCAAACCGTTCCCACGCCGCATCGAATGGAACGGGCAACTCATCAACTTTGCCAACGAAGGTTTGCGCTACTTAGTTGAGCAGGGCGGGCAGTTAGTCCAACTGTTCGATATGACTGACGGCGATAACACCTACCGCCTGCGTAGCGAAAACGATAATTGGACGCTGGTCGGCGTCAGCGGCGTAGGAGTATCAGTATGAAGCGCCGCTCTGCTCTCACACCCGACGAAAAGCTGTGGCAGCAGGTCTGGCGCGTCTGGCCCGATGCTATGCAGTACGAGCAGATCGAAACTCCGTTCGAGGCACCGTTCCGTCGGGCCACCAAATCATTGATGCGCCTGGCGCAGCGGTCACAAAACGACCGAAGCCTGACCTAAACCAAGGAACTAAGACGCCCTAAAAGTGAGCAGGAACTAAACACTATGGACCCTACTATCAAAATTGATGAGCGAGTCGATGTCGTCACCATATTCAAACGTGGTGGCGACATTGGTTCGCTGTGCGTACCGTGCCGGATGCGCTGGCGCGGGCGCGAAATTGACCTGACTGAGCTAGCGTTGCGTCACCCAACAGTGCAGGGCAAGCGTATGATTCACGTGTTTCATGTCAGCGACGGGAGCAACGGCTACCGTTTAGAATTTGATGCCGAAGGGCTCACCTGGACGCTAGTTGCGATGATGGCGGAGAAGCCATGATCAACTACGGATTGAATACCCAAGAACCTCAGGTGATGCACATCGACCTCAACAGCGCCTTTGCCTCGGCCGAGCAGCAAGCATGGCCGAGTTTGCGGGGTCGGCCGATGGGCGTCACAAATCGGCTTAGCAAGGAGTGCTGCGTCATCGCCGCTAGTTATGAGGCCAAAGCCCTGGGCATCAAAGTCGGTGTTCGCCGTAGCGAGGCCGTAGCCCTGTGCCCGGACTTCATAATGCTCGAGACCGATCCATCGAAATACACTTGGATGTACCAGAACCTACTACGCATCATGAAGAGCTATTCACCAAACTTCAAAATGAAGAGCATTGACGAGGGCGTTATCGACTTTCACGGTGTCCACCGCACCCGGTCGATGATCGACATCGGCTATGAGATTAAGCAGCGCATGAAGGATGAAGTGGGGCAGTACATGAGAGTTAATGTGGGCATCGGCCCTAACCGCTTCTTGGCCAAAATGGCGGCCGGCTGGCATAAGCCAGACGGCCTGGACCTTTTGGACCACCACAACCTGATTGAGTTCTACAAAGGTATCGAATTAGAAGACATTACCGGTATCGCTGATGCCTTTTCGGCCCGCTTGCGGGCCGTCGGCGTAACTACACCTCTAGAATTCTTGGGTGCCAATCACGACTTTCTGCGTAAACGCGTGTTCAAAAGCATTAACGGCCTGTACTGGCACGACCGCTTGCGGGGGTACGAAATGGACGCCCAGCCAACTCAGCTCGGGATGGTTGGTCGACAATGGGTCCTACGCCAGGCTAGCAACGACGACGCGTGGCTGCGCTCCTGCTTGCACTTCCTAGCCGAAACTGTCGGCATGAAGCTCCGCTACCGTAGTGCGGAAGCCCGCGGTATCTGCGTTTGGATGAGCTTTAATGTTGGCGGCAGCTGGAGCGACAAACGGATGCTGCGCGCTACTATTTATACCAACCAAGACATCTGGCTACAGGTGTCCAAACTGTTCGATCAGCGCCCCAAGCACATGCTTATCCGCACCATGGGTTTATATCTGTACCAGTTAACACCTTCCACTCGTAGCCAGCTCAGCATGTTCGATGATGTCGCCAAAGCCGACTACTTGACCCAGGCCGTAGACGAGATAAATGATTTCTACGGTTCGTTCACCGTTTTTTCGGCCGATACACTCACCGGCACCCAAAACGTGAAGCAAAAGATCCCGTTCGGCGGCACCGAATATTTTGACCTGCTCCTAAAGCGGGCCTAGCGTATAGCGAGTATAGCGACCAGACATATTGGCCCCGTGACGCTCAGGCGAGCCCCAGGATGCAGCGTAACCCAGGAGTAGTCAACTATACTGCTCAAAATAGCAGGCCGTCCTGACGGCCTCGTAGCAAGCTTGGCAGTATCGCCTACATGTGGAGGTGTGCCCCACAATACCTAAACATGGTCGCCCTGGCTAAGTAAGCGATATGAGACATTTTCCAGCGAGCAACACCGAAGCATCGTTACCAGTTATACTGGATGGATGATCGACCAACTGCTAGCCAAATACCCCGTTATATCCGACCAAGTGAGCAAAGACCAAATACGCGTTGTGCTGCACGAACTAGAAAAAGTGCTCGCAGCCGATAGGGCTGGCGCAGTCGTGGAATTCGGCTGCTACATTGGTACAACTAGTTTGTTCATACAGCGACTGCTAGACGCCAGGGGTGACGGCCGAGAATTCCATGTATACGACTCGTTTGAAGGCCTGCCAGCCAAAGTTGCCCAAGATGACAGCCCCGCTGGTATGCAATTCCAAGCGGGCGAGCTGAGCATCAGCAAAAAGGGTTTCATCCGTGAGTTCCAAAAGGCGGGCTTGCGCCCGCCGCGGATTCACAAAGGCTGGTTCAGCAATCTGAGCACTCAGGATGTACCGGAACAGATCGGCTTTGCCTTCCTGGACGGCGACTTCTACGACTCGATTCATGACTCCCTAAAGCTAGTACTGCCGCGCCTAACCGCTGGCGCCACAATTATCATCGATGATTACGCCCGGGAGGCTCTCCCAGGCGTCGCCAAGGCGGTCCGTGAACTACTACCGCAAAAGATGTTATCCAAGATTACAACCAGCCACAATCTTGCGATTATCCACACCTAGTTCAGAAAATACTTGCAGACCATGTATTTAGGACTATAGTACGTGTATGGCAGCACCAGAGACGGTGAAAACACAAATAGTAATGACTCCAAATTTTGATGAGGTTGGCTTTAACGTAACCACACGCCCTATCGATCACACTGATGTTTCGCGAGAGGAAGAGCACTATGCACTAACTCAAGAGGGATCCGAGCAGCCGCAAACAAGTAGCGTACTTACCCCCGAGGAAGCCGAGAGATTCGGAGCGGAATTTGCTAAACTGCAGCCGGAACTGTACCACTACGCTCGAAAACTTACCAGCAACCACGATGATGCTGAAGATTTAGTACAGGAAACATTCCTGAAAGCAATGCCTAATTATAAAAATTTTAATGATGACGGTAGGGGTTTAGCTCCGTTTTTAGTCCGCATTGCACAAAATATACGTATTGATCGAGCTCGCAAAGAGAAACGTATCGACATATTCCCAAGCTCACACCTACCCGTAGCGGCACAGGGACCGCGTAATGTCTTATCGCCAATCCCCGAAGTACCCTATTGGTCAATACCGGCTCCTAGCCCAGAAGATATTATTGTAAACCGCGAACATACCCGTAGTCTGTTCACCAAATGGGTTGGTGAAATTGGCACCAGACAGACGACAAAAGAATTGGTTCAACGAAGCATAGCGAGTCTATATTTAGACTCCGCTGGCTTTAAAGATGAAGAAATTGGCGACATACTTGGTGCTCCCGTTAGCACTATACGAACAGGCAATCGTCGGTTCAAAAAACATGTTCAAAACTTTGAATCTAAAAAATTAGTGAGTGTATGAAATTACAGCTCGTTACAATTGGCAAACCAAAGCTTCGTTATGCGCACCTGGCCTGGAACGAATACATGTTGCGACTACTGAAGTTCCACAAAGTCGGCGTCAAACACCTCAATGACAAGTACACCGATGACGCTGCCAAGATTCTAGAAGCGTCCGAGGGCACCTACCGTGTTGCCATGGTCATCGAAGGTAATGAATTAAGCAGTCGCGATTTGGCTACCTTCCTCGAGCAGCGCGAGCTGGATGCCAAACCAGTCAGCATTATTATCGGTGGTCCAGAAGGCTTACCCCAAGCTGTCATTGACGCTGCTGATTACCGCTGGAGCCTTAGTCCGCTGACCTTTCCGCATGACCTGGCAATGGTGGTGACGTTAGAAGCACTCTACCGGGCCAGCACTATTAACGCCGGCATTCCGTATCACAAATAATTAATTGAGGATGCCGACGGCACGGGAAGCAACGAGCGCCACCACAACTAGCGAGATCATCGATTGGAGCAGCATCAACATCTTAGCTCGTCGACTTAAGGGTTTAGTGTCAGCGGGGCCGAAAGTCATGGCATTAGTACTAGCAACGTACAGATAGTCAATAAACATCGGCTTCCAATCTGGATGCTTATAATCTTCATTGTGATGCTGCGGGAATAAAAAATCTTGGTCGTACTTGGCGATATGTTGGCGCTCGCCTGGGCCACCACCATCCATTTCCCAATAAAATAAAGCAAACACTATGATATTGGTCAAAAATATATTGATGGCTGCATATATTAATGCCCGGCCATCTGATAAATGCCCACCCGAGAGCAACCGATCAGTGATTACTCCCAGCGAATACGCATTACCGGCACCGGTGATTACAATTAGCAAAAGGACGTTCAATCGACGAATACGTGATTTAAATACTCGCTGCCGTGGCGTCGTATACGACAGAAAGGCTAGCAGCAGTAACTCGGCTACTGGCACCGCGTAGCGGGTGCCGACCGAAAACGTATCTGGCAGAGCTAGCTGCAGACCGATTGCCAACAACATTGCCAGTTGCACATGCCAAACGGGATCGTGTGATACGTGGTTGTCACGAAAGAGTCTGGCCATATGAAAGGGATTATAGCATTACCGTAACGGATTAGAGCAATGGAGTCTACGCACCAAGGAGGCGGTACAGCACCAGCCGTGAGCCAATGGTTCCAACGATTACGGCCACCAGAAATAAGCCAATGATGCTACCCGGGCCAGTGTTCACTAGGCCTTTAGCACTTGTAGTAGCTACTGGTTGAATAGCTGCCGAAGTAGGAGCCGGCGCGGCAGCTGTAGTTGTCGCCGAAGCAACCTGTGGAGTGGCAGGTGTTTGATTGTTCGTGGTATGGACTGAATTATCGACAGCAAGTATATTCACTGCTTTATTAACTTGCTTAACAACGGCAGGTACGGCGGGGGTAGCAACTGGCTGTGGTGGTGTTGCGGCCGGTGCGAGTGCGGCGGTACAGGTACGCGTCGCGATTATCGCCGAACTGGCGGCATACGTTTTATTACCGGTGCGCGACGAGCCAACGGCGCGGTTCGTTAAGCTGTTATTGCCGCAGTTGAGGTTTGCAGCTGGCGGCAGCTTCATTTGGAACTGGATGTAGCTAACTCCGCCGGGTTTTAGGGCGCCGGTGCTAATGCCAGACGTTGTAATTGTGTCAGCCTGTTTGACGCCAGGTGAGCCAGCAGGCGAGAATAAGTACGCCGAGCCCGGCAAGTAAGTAGCACCTGTCGGCAAAGTATCCTGAATAATGACAAATTTTTGGCCCGACTGATTGTCGTTGACGTAGGTCAACAATACATTCACGATTTCACCGGCCGGCGCCGATACCGATGAGGCCCAGGCGGTACCAGGTCGAGCCGCTGAAGCGGTGAGACCAGTCGATGCAGTTGCTGCGTATGCCGGCACCATGCTCACTAGTATGCTGGCCGCAAATGCCAATAATGCGAGTCCAAACGTAAGACCTCTAAAACTCTTCACGTTGACTCTCCTGAAACTTACTAATATAACGATTTTGTAATATTATGCACCAGATTGTCAATACTCTTTCCTGACATCCACAGTGTGGCTACCCGCTAAACTTGTGTTCAAAAAAAAGAACTCCTAGCGAAGTTCTTTATATACAGATTTTCTGGTGAAAGGAAGTTGAATTGATTGGAACGACTTGAAGCAAGAATTATTAGCCTTCAGCAAATTCACGAAAGTTTTGATAGTTTAATTAAAAATTAGGTAGATTGAGAAGTCCGGTAAAAGAACGTCGTCTCAGCTATGCGCGGTGCTTGTGTCGTTACTCCCATATGCGGATTGCTAGGATTAAAGATTACCGTGTCACCTGCCTGTACGTCCAAACTGGTCATATTAGGTAACAGGTTTTTCATATCTACGACCCCGTCTAGCAGAAGTCGGGTATTCTCTATCTGTAAAGTGTCCCATAATTCGATTGGCATATCACTCTGCCTATTAATACCCCGCTGCAATATGTTGATTGTGTAAGCTCCGAGTGTAGCCCTGGAGACAGAGAGCATTTCGTCACCCTCTTCGCCATCAGCATGTAGTGACGTAATGCCATAACGCCCCCAGTCTTCCGGACCGGGGGTCAGACCTGCTGCTCGTGCTGTTAAAAGGCCTGATGCGGTTTCATCGTAGTCGAATGTCATACTCGAAGTATTGACACCCCCCTCAAGTCCAATATTCCTAGCATGCTTTATGCTTTGCTCAAATGCATTGGTCATTGCTGCAGATAGGACAAATCCAGGTAATTGTCCTGTCAGTACGCTTTCAATCTGAACTCCAAGCTCCGCTGAATCCAAACTGGTCAGGGGCAAAGGCCGGTGAACCTCTAGCTGTGTAATCATAAACTATATTTTATCATATAATTATATTTTGTGCAATAATTGGTGACCCCAAGGAGAGTATAGCTTCGCTCCGTGCTCGCTTTAATTCTTAAAGCCACTCACTCGGGCTCTGCATAGGTTTACACTGATCGGGTAAACATCGAAATCATTTCGTTCGCCTCTGACAGTAAAGGCTAACAACGAAAAAGCCCACCTTAGGTGAGCTGTTTTGTTGGTGACCGCACGGAGAATCGAACTCCGATTTCCGGGATGAGAACCCGATTTCCTAACCGTTAGAAGATGCGGCCTTGGTGGTGCGTTAGCATTGCAAAGCCGGAATATCTTACCACATCTGTTAATTTACTGCCAGGCACTTGCCAAACGCCGCTCAACGACAGATAATAAGCACAAGTACTTAGTATGATTAATTCTTTGAACACGAATGGATGGCTAGTGATCGCAGGACAGTTGCAAAATGTGGGGTAAAAAAGCTGCACCTGCAGCAGCATTGGCCGGCAGTCTACACGACGAAAAACTCAAGTCGAGTATTATTCTGAATGCCATCGAAGACGGTGTCGTGCTTATCGACTGCCAAGGCATTATCCGAGTATTCAATCCTGGTGCTGGCGTAATCACTGGCTGGAGCGCCGAAGAGGCAGAAGGCTTAGATTGGCGATTAGTATTTAAATTCGTGGACACCAAAGGCCAAGCGGTGGCGGATAACGACACTATCTTTTCTAAAGCTCTGACGTCCGCATTATCAATTCGCGACAATGCCGCTAGCCTAGCATCCAAAAGTAACAAGACCGTAGCCGTCAGCTTAAGCGTATCGCCATTAGTAGACAGTACCAAAACCCAAACCGGAGTGGTGGGCATTTTCCGAGACGTTAGCGTCGAACGCCAGGATGAATCACGCCGGGCCGACTTCATTAGTACTGCCAGTCACGAGATGCGTACGCCTGTGGCTGCCATCGAAGGCTATTTAAGTTTGGCTTTGAACGAAAAAGTCGCCAACATTGATGCCAAGGCCCGTGATTACCTCGAAAAGGCCCATGCTAGTACCCGGCACCTAGGTCAATTATTCCAGGACCTTTTAACGAGCGCCAAAGCCGAAGATGGTCGATTGACAAATCATCCACGGGTAATCGAGATCGGCTCCTTCACCGAGCAATTAGTCAGCGACCTAAAGTTTTCCGCCGAAAAGAAAGGTTTGTTCCTGGATTCAAATCTTAGCTCCGGTGGTACAGCTGAGCCAATGCGGGTCGTTCGACCACTGTACTACGCATTAGTAGATCCCGAACGCATGCAAGAAGTCATCACTAATCTCTTCGATAATGCCGTAAAATACACTGATACCGGTCGTATAACGATTGGCCTAACGGGCAATGAGCAGGTAGTGCAGCTGTCTATCAAAGACACTGGCAATGGCATTCCCACCGAAGATGTTCCT
Source organism: Candidatus Saccharimonadota bacterium (assembly GCA_014377695.1). Lineage (GTDB taxonomy): Bacteria > Patescibacteriota > Saccharimonadia > Saccharimonadales > UBA4665 > JACMPA01. The sequence goes on along the minus strand of JACMPA010000008.1, from coordinate 22,907 downwards.
CATCTTTTCCAGAAGTTTTACCGGGTAGACAATTCCGACACTCGCACCATCGGTGGCACTGGCCTGGGCCTATTTATCTGTCGCAAAATCGTGGAGTTATACCAAGGCCGTATCTGGGTGGAGAGTGAATTCCACAAGGGAAGTACCTTTTTCATAAACCTCCCGCGCCTTACTACTCAAAAAGCCGAAGCGATGCTGGCTGAGGAGTCAAATAATAGTGGTTTAGGATCCCTCCCAAACGGAGGTACCGTGTAATGACGATATGCTACAATACTAAAAACATAAGCAGGAACTGCTAAAAGGGCACCATTATGGCAAAAGTACTCCTCGTAGAAGACGATAATAACCTCCGTGAAATCTATGAAGCCCGCCTACAAGCCGAAGGCTACGACACCGCGACAGCCAGCGACGGCGAGCAAGCCCTCGTCGTCGCCAAAGAAACTCGTCCGGACCTCGTCATTTCTGATGTCATGATGCCCAAAATCAGTGGCTTCGAGATGCTTGATATCTTGCGCAACACTGATGGCCTCAAAGATGTAAAAGTCATCATGTTGACCGCCTTGGGCCAGGCTGAAGATAAAACTCGCGCCGATGAACTCGGCGCCGATAAATACCTCGTGAAATCACAAGTCACCCTCGAAGACATCGTCAAAACTGCTCACCAATTGCTTGACGATGTTGCACCTCCAGCAGTGCAAGCTCCTATGCCAGTAGCTCCCCTTGAGCCTGTAGTAGCAGCTTCTGCCCAGCCTGTCGCAGCGCCGGCACCACTTCCAGGACCAATTGCAGTTCCTGTAGCAGAACTACCGTTTGCAGCCGTAACCAGTCCAGAATCAGCTCAAGAACTAGCCGAACAAGCGGTTAGCCGAGCAGCTACGGTTACCACTAATGATGTGAACACTATGCAGGCTCAGATCGACAGCCTTGTTGCCCAGGCACCACTTAGTGCGCCCGAGTTGAACCCTCCAACGGTGCCAACAGTTGCGCCTGCGCCCGAAGTTGCACTTCCAGCACCTGTAGTAACCGCTCCGATAGTGGCGCCAGCACCTGCAGTACCGGTACAACCAGTTGCGGTCCAACCACAACCCATGCCACAGCCTAATGCAGATGTAGCGCCGCAATCAGGACTCGATACAGCCAGCGCTCATGACGATCAAGTTATGGCAACTGCGGTAGATTCACTCACCGCTGCTACTGAAGCGCAAAGGCCATCAGACGTTACTGCGGTTGAAGTTGCACCACCAGCTCCTGACACAAGTACTCGGCAACCAACCGCTTCTTCAGCAATACTGACAACTGCTGCGACGCAGGATGATGGCGCAAGCTCTGGTCACAAAAAAATAATTCAGCCGATCAATGATCCAGCAAACGCGCGTCCCGATATAAATGCTTTATTAGCAGCCGAAGAGGCAACGGAAGCGGAGCCAGAACTGGTACTAGAGCCAGGTGCATTGCCTGAGCCACCCACAACCGTATCTGTACCAATGCCGGAGCCGGTAGTAGCAGCAGTAGCAACGGAACAAGTTGCAGACCCTGCATTGCAACTCTCACCAGAATTACAGGCAGCGGTTACCGAGGCTGATCAACCGATAGTGCCAGCGCCGGCCGCGGCGCCAGGACTTGCGCCACCAGCCAACCCTATTACCGTTGTCGAGCCACCGGTTGATCCGACCAAGCCTAATCCAAACGACATTTCGCTCTAATCCACATACAACAGTGAACCCATCGTTCAACATATGAGCTGTTCATTGTTGGCGGTTTACTGTTAACTATACCTATGAGAATTAATAAATACATCGCTCTGGCATCTGATTTAAGCCGCCGCGGCGCCGATGCCGCCATTGAGCAGGGTCGAGTACTCGTCAATGGCCAGCTGCCTGACGCTGGGCAATCAATTGTGAGTTCAGACACTGTGACACTCGATAAACGCGCCCTAACACCAGCGGTCAAGACGACAATCATGTTTAACAAACCAGTCAGCTATGTCTGTTCTCGAAATGGACAGGGCAGCCAGACTATCTTTGATCTGCTATCGCCAGACTACTGGCACCTACAGACTGTCGGACGACTTGATAAGTATTCTTCTGGTTTATTGCTGCTAACCAACGACGGTGATCTGGCCAACGAGCTAACGCACCCAAGTCGTGAAAAACAAAAGGTATACCAAGTCGTACTGAAAGAACCGCTTCAGCCGCTCCACCGCCAGATGATCCAAGATCACGGCATTCTACTAGACGACGGTGCGAGCAAGTTTGAACTGAGCCGTCGAAAAGACGGCGATGACCGTGATTGGCAAGTAACCATGCACGAAGGCCGAAATCGCCAAATCCGCCGCACCTTTCAATCGCTTGGTTATGAAGTGCTTAGCCTGCACCGTACAAGCTTCGGCGCCTATACTTTAGGTGATTTAAAAACCGGTGAACTCACTATTCTGTAATACCGTTGCCTAGTTATAGAGCGTCAACTTCACCGATTTTAGTCAGTGTAACGCTGGGCGAACGAACAAGTACAAACTGAGACCGTAGGTTCATTTCTATACCGTGGCTCTGCTTCTTTCGGCGATATTCAGGTAATGGTGGGGAACCGAACAGCACGGCATCAGCATCCCCATATCCAGCGTGGATGTCCCTTACAACAGCTGGTAAGCCCTTAATTTTAGCACTGGCCATGCGAGAGGCATGTATCGCCAATTGCGCGAGCTTAGTTCCCTGAGCCATCCGGTAATGACTCAGCCTGCAACTGCACTGCGTATACACCGATGATGGCCGGGTGCCATTTCATGCTACAGGCCGCGGGGAGGGTATTAAATAGTCTTGGCCCAACACCTTTCCCCTGGATATCAATAGTTTGGAATTGTTTGGGGACCTCGACTAGGTTTGTAATCGGTGTGACTGTGTGGCTATGAGAGTCGAACTCACCATTCAACGCAAAGGGCATAGCAAACCCGACTACATGCACTGCATCAGCTGTGCTTGGTTGGGACAACTCCATAAAACCATACTTTTCATGGGTGTCGCGGGCCAAAGCGTTCACGTCATAATTGGTTTCCCAGCGGATACCAGCGGCGAGATTAGATACATCTGTAATGTTTATATTTAAACACTTGGATAATTAGTTGTCAATCCTCTCGACCTCTGTTATACTGTTGTTAATGAGTAAAAAGCTCCCAATTGTCGCCATCGTTGGCCGCGCCAATGTTGGTAAATCCAGCCTGTTTAACGCCATCCTCGATCGGCGAGAAGCGATTGTGGCCCGCGAAGCTGGTACTACCCGCGACAGTATCACTGCCAAAGCATCGCACGAAGACCAGGACTTCTGGCTGGTCGATACCGCCGGCATCAAAGATGCCGAAGACGAATTCGAATTTACGATTCAGGAACAGATCACCCAGGCCGCCGACAGCGCGGACGTAATTTGGGTGATGGTCGAAGCCAACATCCCGATTACCGAAGAAGATCGCCGCGTGGCTAAAATGGCCCTCAAGAGCCGCAAACCAGTGTTTCTCGTTATCAACAAAATCGATAAGGTTAAAAAGCCTGACTTCGCCGGTTTTGAACGCCTCGGCATCAAACCGATGATTGGTACCACCGTCAAGCAGAAACGTGGCCTCACTGAACTGCTCGACAAATTAGTAGCCGTTATCCCTAAAGCTAGTCTGGCCGAAGACGACGGTCGCTTGCGCATCGCTCTACTTGGCCGCCCAAATGTCGGCAAATCGTCGTTATTTAACAGCTTGGCTAAAAAGCAGCAGGCTATAGTCGCCGATGTGGCCGGTACGACACGGGACATAAACCGCGCTTCTGTTCGCTACAAGGGTCGTGAGGTTGAAATTATGGATACCGCCGGTATCCGACGTTCTGGCAAAATTGAGGTCGGTATCGAAAAATTCAGCGTCATCCGAGCCCTCAGCGCTATCGAAGAAGCCGATGTCTGCTTTTTACTAATGGAGGCTAGTGAACTGAACGTGGCTATCGATCAGAAGATCGCCGGCATGATCAAAGAAGCGGGCAAGGGCCTGGTCTTGGTGGTTAGTAAATGGGACGCCGTTGAAGGTAAAGATGCTTATACCCGCGATGCTCTGGCGCCCCAAATCGCTCGCACCTACGACTTTGTACCATGGGCTCCGCTGATCTTTACCAGCAGTATAAACGGCCAAAACGTCACCAAATTGTTTGACCTCGCAATGAGCATCGATAGCGAGCGCGAAAAACGTATCACCACCCCTGATTTAAACCGCTTCCTGCGCCAAATGGTTGACGCCCACCCGCCAGCTGGGCTCAAGAACCGCGCGCCCAAACTCAATTACATGGTCCAAGAAACCGACAACCCAACACCGGCGTTCAAGATTTTTGGTAGCCAAAGCAACTTTGTACACTGGAGCTATCGCCGGTACCTCGAACGCGGTCTACGCTTGAAGTACGGGTTTGAAGGCACTCCAATTCAATTGTGGTTCATCGAAAAACACATTGGCCATAAACACGGTGTTAGCCCTACAAAAGCTGACAACAGTGCCTTGCAGCGCCACATCAAAGACAAAAAAGCTCGCATCGCCAGCAATAATGCCGACAATCAACCCGCTACTTCCGACCCTTATTAATTAGAAATGCGAGCTGTACTCCAGCTTCTACAGACGGACAGTCTTCCGATAGGCGGTCCTTTCGCACGACATCGGCACGTAACAGGGTATACTACTACTCATGTCATTATTCCAACGTCGACCACAGGTGAGCGACCCGATTCAATTGCATTACACGACCGGTATGCAAAAGACCGTTTTACTAGTCGGCCTTGGGAACCCTGGTAAAGAATACCTCGGCACCCGGCACAACATTGGTTTTGAATGCCTGGAAGCGTTTGTAGCTAAGACCGAAGGCATGGGCGAATGGACCGATAAAAAGTCGCTCAAGTGCCAATTAGTTAGTGGACAAGTTGGTCAAACTCGGGTGTACGCCATCAAACCAGATACGTTTATGAATAACAGCGGTGAAGCGGTGCAAGCCGTGGCAGCGTATTACAAAATCCCTCATGATAAAATCATCGTTATGTATGATGAATTAGATATCAAGTTCGGCAATATTCGCACCCGAACCGGCGGCAGTGCTGCCGGTCACAACGGCGTCAAATCAGTCACCCAGCATGTTGGCGAGGACACTGGCAGGATACGTATCGGCATTGGACCAAAGCAGCCAGCCCAGATGGACAGTAGTGACTTTGTGCTCGCCAAATTCGGAGCCACAGAAATTGTGCAGCTTCCAAATCTCAAGCGAGAAGTAACTGCTATTCTGAGCGAATACCTCTTCGGAATGAAATTACCGGCCGAGACCCGCGATTTCATAGTATGAGTTCTCACCTCTAATCACAGATCACCTAACAGTGCCGATACACTGACGCTAATAATCAGTTGAGCCGCAGCGAGTTGAACAGCGCTACATCAGCATCCATTACCTGCTAACAAAGGCTGTATCGATTGCGTTCTGATATGAGTGCATTCAAAGGATAACGAAACCAAATAAAAGAGCCTCCGAGAGGGGGTGGGCACCGCTCGAAGGCTCATTTATGGAGACGAACATTGCTGCTGCGTCTCCGATCCACCCTTCAACCCACCACGGAAGCGAAACATCAGCACCAAACAATGCGGTGTGTGTCTCCGCCTTCCGAAGAAGGCTAGAACCATTTAGGCTCGCTATAGAACCGGGAGCCTTAACTACCTAAGTAGCGCGGGCTTCTAGTTAAAGGGGTTAGTTTGCCTTAGAGTCCCACGCTAGGCGTGGCCGAGGACTAAAGCGGAGGGTAACAACTTTTGTCGACTCTAAAACAATCTAACAAACTCCATCAGAACCGAAGTTCATCAGGTGTTAGAATGGGTTTATAAGGTGCATTACAATTCATGAAGAATCGTATTAATTGCTATTCTAGCAAATATATGTCTTTATGTCAATACCTTGAAACGTAATTGACGGTAATTCTACATTAGTATTATTTGCTAATTGAGTTTATTTTTATTTTCGACTTGCCAAAACGCCGCGTTTTCGCAACAATAGCTGCTACTAAATGGAGTGCTGCAGCGACCTGTAGCGTACAGGTGAAATCTATGGTTGGCTATGAACTACCTTACAATCAAGTTCCAGATCGGCTCAAGAGTATACCGAGTGCTCCAAAACAGATCTTTCACGCTGGTGCTGATTTAAGCGAACTATTGCAGCGCCCAGTGGTAGCGATCGTAGGAAGCCGTAAGGTTACCCCCTATGGCCAGCAAGTGACCATCAAATTAGCCCGTGAATTAGCGGAGCAGGGGGTTGTCATTGTAAGTGGCCTAGCTTTGGGCGTGGACGCCCTAGCGCATCAGGCGGCCCTACAAGCTGGCGGCCTCACCATAGCAGTACTGCCAAGCCCAATCGAGCAGATCGCCCCTAGCAGTCACACACAGTTGGCACAGCGCATCGCAGAGCAGGGTGGGGCTCTCATAAGTGAATACCCAGCCGGTATGCCGGCTTTGGTCCAGAACTTCGTCGCGCGCAATCGACTAGTCGCTGGCCTCAGTGATGCGCTGCTTATTACCGAGGCCGCCTTAAAGAGCGGCAGCCTGCATACCGCTCGCTTTGCCCTTGATCAGGGCAAAGACGTCTTGGCTGTGCCTGGCAATATTACAAATCCAATTGCCGCCGGGGTAAATAATTTGATTCGGGCTGGAGCTACGCCAATCACTTGTACCGAGGACGTTCTGAGTGTCCTGCAAATGCACTTCAACGTACTCGCGCCGCTCAAAGTAGCTACCGGTGCAAACCACTATGAGCAGACCGTTATCGACCTCCTAAAAACGGGTCTGACAGATGGCGAACAACTCCAGCGCGGTAGTCGCCTCGATATCGCTGCCTTCAATCAAACTCTGACTATGCTCGAACTATCTGGTAAAATCCGGCCCTTGGGTGCCGGAAACTGGGCCCTAAGATAACTATTCTCGTCGTGCTAGAATATTACTTATGAAATCATTTATCTTCGTGGGTGTCACACTCGGTGGCATACTGGGTGGATGGCTAGGGAGCATGCTAGATCATGGCAATGGCTTCGGTATTTGGAGTATCTTTTTGAGCACCGTCGGTTCATTTGCCGGCATCTGGGCTGGTTACAAAGCCGCCCGGAATTACCTGGGCTAAAGCACACATAATAAAAGAACCCTTTAACGGGGTTCTTTTATTGAATTATGGTCCACCGAAAAACGCGGCAGCTATGTAAACTACAGCGCGCTTGGAGCTACAGCTTCTACAGCCCGAACCAACGCACCGCCTACGGCTTGAAGCGTTTCTTGGGCGACAACTGCTACAGCAACTTCCGTTGCTCGTAAGCCATGCACGCCGCGGGCTTCCATACCGGCAGTGGCAGCTTGAATCCAATTAAAATCATTTATATCTTTTGACATGGCATTTTTCCTTCTATTTGTGGCTAACCCATATAAAAAGCCGCTGGCTGTAAAGTTCTACAGGTAGCGGCTCCGAGCGGGCGTCTTGCCTTAATTGATTACATATTATTTTTACTCCTCCCAAGCAGTCTAGTCAAGAGGTATATGTGATTTTTATCACGTAATATTTGAGAATGGAATGTACGGTGTCGATCTAGGCTAATATTCCGACGGATACCAGTAACTGTTTGCAATCAAACAAGTAAGCCTGTAAGCTTACGCTTGGCAGAGAAAAAGAATATACTATTTAAACCAATAGCGAAATACCGCTTTTAGATAGAATACGTTATGGCAAAAAATCTAGTTATCGTTGAGTCACCAGCCAAAGCCCGAACTATCGAGAAATTTCTCGGTAAAGATTATACTGTTCTCAGTAGTTTTGGTCATATCCGCGATTTGCCGGCCAAAGGCATCAACATCGACATCGCGAATAACTTCGAACCAACTTATGCAGTAAGTGCCGACAAAACTAAAGTCGTCCGCGAACTTAAAGCTGCTGCCAAAGGCGCTGAGGTTTGGCTAGCATCCGATGAGGACCGCGAAGGTGAAGCTATTGCCTGGCATTTGGCGCAGGCCCTCAAACTTGATCCAACCAAAACAAAGCGCATCGTGTTCCACGAGATAACCAAGCCAGCTATCGAAGCCGCTATAAAGAATCCGCGGACTGTCGATCTCAATTTGGTTGATGCCCAGCAAGCTCGGCGCATCTTGGATCGTTTGGTTGGGTACGAACTCAGCCCAGTGCTCTGGAAAAAGGTCCGTACTGGCCTCAGCGCTGGTCGTGTCCAATCCGTTGCAGTGCGCTTGATCGTCGAGCGCGAGCGCGACATCAAAGCATTTGAAGCCGAAAGCTCGTTTAAAGTAACCGCTATATTTAAGCATGGCAAAGAAGAAATTCCAGCCGAATTAAACACCAAGCTTGGCGTCATAGAAGACGCTCAGAAATGGCTAGAAGGCGTCAAAACCGCTAGCTATACAGTTGATGACATCGCTCAGAAGCCTGGTGTGCGCAGTCCGGGTGCACCATTTACGACCAGTACCCTGCAACAGGAGGCTTCTCGTCGCCTTGGCTTTAGCGTTCGCCAAACTATGACTTTAGCCCAACGCCTGTACGAAAACGGTGACATCACCTACATGCGTACCGATAGTACACTACTATCCACCTTGGCCATCTCGGCTGCCGAAAAGCAAATCAAGAGTGCCTATGGAGATAATTATCATAAACAGCGCCAATTCAAAACTAAGAACAGTAGTGCTCAGGAAGCACACGAAGCCATTCGTCCAACAGAGTTCAGCCGCCTGAGCGCCGGTGATGAGCCAGGTGCCAAAAAACTGTACCAATTGATCTGGCAGCGGGCCATTGCGTCTCAAATGACCGAGGCCAAAATCGAACGCTCTGAAGTTAGCATATCGGTTAGCACCCAAAACGAAAAGTTCATCGCCAAAGGTGAAGTTCTAGCGTTCGACGGTTTTATGAAGGTCTACGGTGGTGGCAAGGACGATGTGATTCTACCGGTCCTCAAAGTGGGGGACTCACTGGAAGCCCAAACGGTTGTTGCCACAGAGGTATTCAGCCGCGGTCCCGCCCGCTTTTCCGAAGCTATGCTCGTCAAAAAACTTGAAGAACTAGGTATTGGTCGTCCTAGTACCTACGCGCCAACTATCAACACCGTCCAGACTCGTGGGTACGTCGAAAAAACCGACCTGGAAGGCAAAGAACGTGAAGTTCGCACGTTGATACTCGAAAAGGGTACCGTCAAACCCGAGAATCGTACCGAAATAACGGGGGCCGATCGGAACAAGCTTGTTCCGACTGGCATAGCCGATGTCACTACCGATTTCTTAGTCAAATTCTTTCCGAGTGTCGTTGACTTCGACTTTACGGCCAAAGTCGAGGCTCAATTTGATCAAGTTGCCGAAGGCAAGCAGGCCTGGAAAACCATGATTGGAGACTTTTATAAAGATTTTCACCCACTTGTCGAAAGTTCCGCCGATATCAGTCGAGCCGAAGTCAGCCAAGCCCGTGAGATTGGTAAAGACCCTAAATCTGGCAAGCCAATTATGGCTCGGTTTGGTCGTTATGGTCCGATGTTGCAGCGGGGTGAAACCGAAAGCGAAGATAAGCCTGATTTTGCACCATTACCGAAAGATGCCACGCTCGATACCGTTACGCTCGAACAAGCCTTGGAAGCCTTCAAATTACCGCGTGTTGTCGGCAAAACGGCTGAGGGTGAAGAAATTAAAGCGGCTATTGGTCGCTTTGGTCCGTATGTCCAAGTGGGCAAGCTGTACGTGTCTCTCAAAGAAGATGACCCCTTGACTATTACCGAAGACAAAGCGCGTGAATTATACGCCGAAAAACTTGCCGTCGAAGCCGCTAAAACAATAAATATATTCGGTAAAGTTAAAGTGCTGAACGGCCAGTACGGACCGTATATCACTGACGGCAAAAAGAACGCCAAAATTGCCAAAGATGTTGATCCAGCCACAATAACTGAGGCTGAAGCAGAGGCGTTATTGGCCGCTGCACCGGCTAAGCGCAAAGGTGGTTTTAAGCGCCGCGCTGCACCCAAAAAGAAGTAATTCGGTCAGAACTTTTAGACCTCGGTGCGCAGGGTAGGCTATTCACAGCCGCCGAGGAGCCGTCCTTCTACTTGATTGGATACCCGCAGCTACTTATTACTTATCGAACTTATCCACAATTTTACATCTTTACAAGTTGTGTTCTCGAGGTATTTCTACAACATAAACTACGCTAGATGGTCTATTTCGTGCTAGAATACATGTAATCGACATAAAAGTGTTGACTTTGTAAGGTTTACGTTTTATAATTTATATATTAAGTTACCAATTTACAGATTACTCTAAAAGAGAATAGAGGCTCATGGCTGACTCAACAATCCAGACTTTAGACACCGAACGGCTCGTAAACGAAACGCTCGCTACTATTGATCGTGAACGTGAACGTGAAATAGTATCACGCCGCTTTGGCTTATTTGATCGCAAAGAAACTCTGGAACAAATCGGTGAACTACTCAGTATCACCCGTGAACGCGTGCGCCAGCTAGAAAAGGCCGTTGTTACTCGACTTAAGCAAACAGCGGAGCAGGGTAACCTCCCCAACATTGCTGATGTCCAGGCAACACTCATAAACCAGCTAACCGGCATAGGCAACGTTGCTCGTGTAAGTGACCTAGCTATAGCCTTGAGCGAAGGAACTAAGCTCGAGCAGGCCAGGGTAGCCTTTTTAGCTCGCCTATGTCCTGAACTAGCAGTTGTCGATGAAGACGATCACTTCTATCAAACCGTGTCGATTGCCAGTGCCCTGGATGCACCAGAAGTTAAAACCCAGGTTCAAGGTATTATCGACGTTATCGCTAAACTTGGTGAACCTAAAACTATCGAAGAAATTGCCAAAGCCGCGAATTTGAGCGACGTCGAGCAAGCTGCGGCACTCGCTAGCACTTCCAAGCACTTAGCTACTCTTAATGGTCGCTGGGGCCTCGTCAAATGGCCAATGGTCAACCCTAAGAACATCCGTGACAAAATCTATGTGATCCTCAAAGAGCACGGCAAACACATGCACTTTAACGAAATTGCTGCAGCCATCAAAGACAGTGACTTCAAGCGCAAAGACGTAACGACTCAGGCTATCCATAACGAGCTCATCAAAGACAAACGCTTTGTGCTCATCGGTCGTGGTATCTACGCCCTCAAGGAATGGGGCTACAAAAAGGGAACTGTCGCTGACATCATTAGCGAAGTCCTCCGCGAAGCAGGGGAGCCACTTCACCGTGACGAAATCGTCAAACGAGTCCTCAAAAGTCGTTTCGTCAAAGAAACTACTATTCTCTTGAATCTGCAGGGCAAATCACAGTTTAAGCGCGTTGCCAAAGCCACTTACGAACTCGCTGAATAAGCGGCTGGAACCGTACCATGCGATTTAGCTCAGGTGAATTACGTCCCCAAGGTCAGCCTCTCACGTCAGAGCAACTATCAGCACTTGAGACAGGACCAGGACTGGTCATGGATCCGGTGTTTGATGAGATCATGAGTGCCGAGACGAGCATAGCAACCTTGCAGGCGGGGTATGCGAGTCTTGGAAATTTCAGCGCCTACTTTGAATCTCCAACTTCATTCATAGGCCCGATTTACGATCAAATCCCATGCAAACAACGTTTTAGGATCGTATCTCCGGAGCTTGTTGAGCCACTTGAGGCACTTGTTGCTTCAGGCGCCAACACTACATGCGCACCGGCTGGTGAAACCATTCATCCGCTCTTCGTTGAGGCATATGAACATATGAGAATGCTTGTAGACCGTAAAGATAAAGCAGTCGTATGTGATGACGGCACAGTCGATAGGCTTATCCTGCTACGATGATAGTACTTCAATAGCAAATGATGCTTGGGATAGGTGTTAGGAGGAACGTTTTACGAACGTTCCAGTACAATCAGCTCTAGTCAGTGTGATACAAAATACGAACATGCGGCACATACAAGTATGGATGGCTATCATTAGCTGGCATATACTTGGCATTAGCCACGCAGTACCTGGGCGCACATGTATATCAAAAGGGCAGTTTTGTATTAAGGACTGGTAACAAATTAGGGATTAGGGTAATTTGGGCCGGGAGAGGGTTCGCATAAGAAGTTGTATTCGTATGTAGACATGATGTCGCACATTGTATATTTTGCGACACGATTATGTGTTCCATAGTTGAATGTGTGTACATCCGTAACGGGGGATAATTCCCGTATTACTCAATGACTGGCATAAATACTATCCTGAAGCGTAGCTATATGCGAATATGCACTGCACTTACATTGTTTTTCGAGTCTTGATACTTGAGTACCCTGGAATAGCTCTAGCGTCCCGTTGTGATATTTGATACTATTTGACTTTTCCACAGCTATGTCGTGAAAATTTGCTTTTTCATGCCTTTCATAGCAAAAATATATATTCCCCTCTCCTCTTCATATTTGCCTATAATTTGACATAGTTCCCTATTGATATGTTTATATAGTTTTTTATGTTTAGGTTGATGCTTAGCAATCTGAACATAATACGAACACGAGTAGGGGCATGGGGTAGTAGTACATACTTGCCAGGACTATTTGTAGTACGCTCGACCGTCGAGCCGCACGTCTATATAACTACTAGGTGTAAGATTTTGGGAAGCCAGCCGAGCCTTAACGGCCAGGTAGGTCCCTGCTTGCTGGCGCGCGGAATCCTCGTGCATATTAAACTTCACATAATACCCTACCCCACGAGGCTTTACGTGCAGCTCATAGGCCGCGGCCGGTAAGGTCAGTGACTCGACTTCTACGCCTTTGGCCTGTAACTCAGCAACTACAGTCTGAATGAAGCTGACCTCTGTGCCAGCAACGGCGTTATCACCAGTTTTGATACGTAAACCACTCTCATCTGTAACACTCGGCAGGCCAAGTTTATCAATACCAGCGACCTGTGCAGTCGTGAGTAGGGCTTTACCGTTGTTATCAAGCACATAGCTTTGAGTGGCACCGACCAGGATTAGACTTGGTACTGTTGGGGCGACGTACACGATTGGGCGGTGGCTCATTAAAGGAATAGTCACTGATACATCTGATAACTCAGGGAATTGTTGTTGTAAGTTTTGCTGAATTCCGACTGAGTTGACTGTGACTTTGTTACCGTTAAACATCGAACTTCCGAATGCTTTAGCCGCAGCCGTTTGGTATACATCTGTTGGTTGCAAAAAGTAATTGCTAGAGCTTTGGGTGAGTAGCACTACTTTTGGCTCATTAGTCAGATGCAGTGTGTACAAGACGCTTACAATTAAGGCAACGCCAGCTACAAACATGCCCAAGCGTTGTCGCCAGTAGCGCAGTATGCGTTCCCGCCGGCGGACGTCTTGATTACGTGGCACCCCACGACCAAGTGCATAGTCTTGGTCATTACGATTAGCCCGATACGAAAAAGCCTGTGAACGACCACCGCGAACTACCTGACGACTGCCAGGCACGCCAGGTTTCTGGGCCGATTGCTTTTGTTTACGCTGTTTCATGTTTACTGCTTAGGTTTTGCTATATCTAATAATAGCATTGCCAACGACTGAGCTGCATCGGTCCGGGCAAAAGCGTGTAGATTAGCACCAAGTTGCTGCCGGCGTGGCTCGTTGCCCAGCAAATCCCCTACCACCATCGCTAGTCGACGTTCCTGATCAACTTGGGCCTGAGTCATGAGCATAATTGCGTCGCGTTCTTCGAAAATTCGAGCGTTTTCGATCTGATGGCCCCCGACAAGCTGTTCAGCTGGCACAATGATACAGGCCTTCCCCTGCACCGCAAACTCAGCCAGATTTGTTGCCCCAGCCCGGGCGATGACTACATCGGCGGCACCGATGTTTTTGTACAGACCACTAAGGAATCCATGCACCATGACGCGTGTACGGGCCTCAGAGCTGAGTTTAGCATCGTAGGCAGTATTGGTGACCACTTCGTGTATTCGACCAGCTACATGCACGATACAGAGCCCAGGATACTGTCTTAGTAGCGTTTCGGCATTATCGACAACGGCGTTGTTTAGATCGCGTGCCCCGTTGCCACCACCCGTCACAAATAGCATTTGGGTGTATGTTTCTAATCCAAGCTCGGCGCGATATGTTTTTTGGAGTTCCGGTGTGACAAATTCGTAGTCGTGAGCAAGTGGTATTCCAACTGTTTTGGTCTTCGATTGAACATACGGATAAATCTCTTCTGGTAGTGCCACGGTGTTCATTGTTGCCCAGCGAGCGATAATACGGTTGGCTAGGCTCGGGATACTATCGGAATCGTGGGTAATAAACGGAACGCCGTTCAGTTTGCCGCCGAGTGCCACGGGCACACTCACGAAGCCACCTCGAGTAAACACCACGACTGGCTGCAGCTTTTTGATAATTCGGTAGCTCTGCCAAAGCCCCTTCAATACCCTAAATCCATCACGGATATTCATGTACTGCGTCGAGACATCAAGTAGCTGTTTCCAGCCTTCACCATGATAGCGCCGAAATTTACCAGCCGACACCGCAAACACCTCATCGATGTTTGGATCAGCCGCTGGAATGTCGCTAAGCTTATCGCCCTTTTGGCCGATATACACAATAGTTAGTGTAGGGTCGAGCTGTTTTAGCTCATGAGCTACTGCTAGGATTGGGGTGATATGCCCCCCGGATCCGCCGCCGGTCACGACTATCGTCATGCATGCTCCTCTCGTCATTAATCGGTGCAATGTACGAAGTATACCGCGAAATCTGGAATACTAGGCCGACCGCCGCGGCCACAAATACCACACTGGTACCACCATAGCTGATAAATGGCAGCGTAATGCCCTTCAATGGCAAAAGGCCTATCATGGCGCCGATATTGATTAAGGCTTGGGTGCTGAGCCATGTGAGTACCCCCAGCACAATGAAGCGACTAAAGTCATCCGGTGCCCGCTCGGCAATGCCTTTGAGCCGGCTGAATAAGGCAACATACACACCAAGCAACACTACGACGCCTATGAACCCAAAGACTTCGGCGTAGATGGCAAAGATCGAATCGTTGGCAGCTTCTGGCAAATAGCCGTTTGCTTGTACGCTTTTGCCAAGCCCAAGGCCAACCATCCCACCCGACCCGACAGCTATCAGCGCCTGACATGCTTGATAGCCGGTTGACTGGCAGTTTGCTTCTGGATGAAGATACGTCGATAGACGATCACGGCGATACGGCGTGGCACTGATGGCTATGAACAGCCCGACTGCAACGATACCACCAATAAGTAGCAGTCGCTTAAACGGTAAACCTGCGATAAAGGCCAGCGTACCAAGCATCAGGACAATTACGCCGGTGGAGCCAAGGTCGCTTTGAATACCTGCGATCACTAATCCGATGGCCCCCATGGCGATCAGCAGCGGTTTGAGAGTTTTGTCAGTGGTAGCGATTTCTTGGCGACTAACTCGCTCGGCCAGGAAGCCGGCTAACCAAATCAGCAAGGCAAACTTCAATAACTCAACCGATTGAAACGAGAAGCCACCTAAGCGAACCCAGCGGTGCGCCGGATAGCTCGGATTCACCGGCATGGCAATCGCTACTAGCGTCATGAGCCCTGCCCCTATCAAAAGCGGCTTATAAGCATGACGCCAATACCGTACCGGTACTTGCGCAGTAATCATAAATGCCACCAAACTCAGACCAACCGCGAGAAGTTGTTTAAAAACGTAATGGCTACCACTTACACCCGTCGAAGCACCAAGGGCTGGGCTGATAGCGTACACCACCATCATGCCAATTGCGAGTAATAATACGCAAAGCGCGACTAGCCAATAGTCAGGCTTGTGCTTACGACCTAAATCACCGGAATCAACTTTGTTCTCTCCGGTATTGCCCCGAGACTGAAACGTTGAGCGGCGCCTTGGTGAACCCTGGATATTCATCGTGTATGCTTTCGAATGCCGCTAAGCTGACCCGGCACTACAGTGGCCGACCCAATAAAAATACTACTATGCCAGCAACGGCGGCAACTTGCCCAAGAATCCAAAAGCGCATTGTTACTTTTGTTTCTGGCCAGCCGATAGCTTCGAAGTGATGATGGATTGGCGACGACAAAAATACTTTTTTCCCGTGCCGCAGTTTACGGGAGGTGCGATTGATAATCACCGAACCGGTCTCCATAACGTACACCGCGCCAATGATTGGGAGAATATAGATCGTATCGGTCTGCATAGCGATGATACCGAGTGCCGTTCCCAGCGCAAAAGCGCCGACGTCACCCATAAAGAAGCGGGCTGGGTAGATGTTGAACCACGTATAACTGAGTAAAGCGCCGACGACCGTTAAGCAAAAAGCTGCGAGTGCAAACTTGCCTTCTATTCCTGCGATAACCGCATAGGCTCCAAAGGATGAGGCCAGCAATCCTCCCGCGAGGCCGTCTAACCCATCACTAATGTTGACAGAATTAGCCGTAGCCACAACCACAAGCCAAAATAACGCAACTATGCCAATGCCAATGGATAGTTCGCCAATTCCTGGCAGATACACTTGGTGTACGCCAAGCTTTTCGTAGAACCACCAGCCACCACCAAGTGCCACGAGGCTATACAGTCCAAACTTTAATTTAGCTTTCATGCCAGCAATTTTAGAAGTACCGCGAATTCCCATTAGATCGTCGGCGAAGCCGATCATTCCCGCTCCGATCATGCCAGCGAGCGGTAACCAGGTTTCACCACGACTCAAATTGCTGGCAAATGTGACAAATGCAATTGCGAACACGAATATTAGTCCTGCCATATTCGGTACGTTCCGATGATGCTTGGCCGCATGGAGTTTCTGGTACACTGCCGCCGACGCGCCGCCCATGGCTTCACTGCGCTGCTTCTTCCACCACTCTTTTTTATATGCAACCGTGGTGTAGATCGGTGTCAATGCCATAGCCACCACGAATCCAAGACAACCTAACAGAAAAATATGGACTAGGGTGCTGCTTTCAACTGAGAAACTTAGAACATTAGACATCATAATAATTACTTGTAAGTATAGCGTAACTACCGCGTTTTAGGCGTCACATAGCCATTATCTATCAACATGTGGGCAATATCGCCGAATATTGGTTGACCACCGTAACTACCGGCATAGCCATTAACCGACGGTTGGGTGTTAAAGACCGTAATGACGTATTGTGCATCGTTACCACCAACGAATCCAGTATAGGTACCGTTATACTTATCGGCATAGTACCCGCCACTAGGATTCGCAATCTGAGCGGTGCCAGTTTTGCCGCCGACGGCATAGCTGTCACTGAAGTTTAAGTAGCTGAAACCTTCTTTATAGTGCTCGTCGACAATGTACTCCATGAGTGGAATCATTGCCCGGCTGACCTCTGGTGAGACAACGTTTTGTTTAACGACCTTCGGTTTGGTAGTAGTAGTTTTGCCATTAGAATCCGTCGTCGAATCGACTAGATATGGCTGGTAATAGGTACCACCATTGATGATGCTTGATACCGCCGCCGTCATCTGGAGTGGCGTTACCAAAATTCCCTGCCCAAACGACATGTTAGCGTACGTCAGGTTGATGCCGGCACCGTTGTTTGCCGGCTTCGTAACCAAACCGGCAGTTTCATAGCCTTGCTCAATGTTACTGTCATTGCCGAATTGAAAATGACTCGTGAGGTAGTCGTACCAGGCGGTACGCGCTTTAGTATTAATGCTACCGCCGCCCATTTGCATGAGCATCCAGGTTGCGCCAGTGTTGAGGCTAAGGTTAAGGACACTAGCGATGCTCTGTTGTCGGGCGCCACCGTCTTCTTCGATATTTTTAACGGTGAAATCATCGATGACGAATTTCGACGGGTCAAAATAGGTGGTGTCTGGCTTAATAACTCCTTGATCGAGCGCGGCAGCGGCGGTCAACAATTTCATGGTAGAACCCGGCTCAATTGCTTCACTGACGCTGGCGTTTTCGAAAATCTTCGGGTCATTTACTTCACTATACTTGGCTGGGTCATAGCTCGGATAATTGGCCATTGCTTTTATCTTCCCCGTAGCTGGATCCATAATTACCGCACTCAGACCTTTAGACTTAGTTTTTTTGTACTGATCTGCCAGAATTCTTTCAAGTTGGGCTTGCATACCCATATTGACTGTCAGCACCAAATCATCACCGTTCTTAGGTGCTGTCTGCACATTTCCCCGGCTAGCTGCCAGTGGCACACCGCTTTGATCAGTGATCGCCTTTAGTTCGCCTGGTGTACCTGCCAACTGCTTGTTAAGCGCTTGCTCCAAACCATAATCACCCTGTCCTTCGTCACTAACAAACCCAAGTACTTGTGCTGCCATGGAACCCTGTGGATAGGTGCGATAATCTCGTTCTTCACTGTACAGTCCGGCAAGCTTATAACTCAACAGCTTAGTGCGCTGTTCCGGTGTAACTTTTTTGGCCAATATGACGTATCGTGTGTCTTTGGCCTGTAGTTTTTTGGCGTAGCCATCAACTTCACCACCCAATGTTGAGGCTAAGCGCACCGCGGCCTTATCGACATCCGTTTTGTAGGTTTTGATGTCGACTGGATCGGCAAAAACGGTGTACAATTTCTGGTTTAGTACAATCGGTATTGTTTTTTCACCGTCGTGAGCCTCAATTGTGCCGCGGGTGGCGGGAATTACTTTTTGGTGTAACTGATCATGTAGTGCAGCCGTTTTGTAATGGTCATAGCGGATAACCTGTAGATAAAAAAGTCGGACGCCGAAAATACCAATAACTAAAAGTAATAGCGCGTACCAGGTGCGAACGCGCTTAACGGTCGAATTTACCGATCCCGCTCGGCTAGCGGTATATGCCATATCTGTTTGTTTTACATTTCACTAGTTACATTTTACACTATTTGACCTAATAAAGCTTGCGCTTGCAAACATACCTTACAGGCTGTATTCAGTCTTCAAATTAGGCGGAATACCTATTGTTTTGGGTGTAAACCTATTGTTGGATGGTATCGGATGGTGCAACTGGTGTCAGAGCTTTTGCGGCGGCACTGGCCTGTACTTTTGGTAATGATTGGAGTCGAGCTGAAGCTACTTCGAGGTCATCGTGCTGAGTCTGAAGCGTGGCAGACTGTTCCTGGAGTGAATTAATCTGGAAGCCGTAGGCATTGGTCTTGGTAACTTGTGTCAGGTAAAGGAGCCCGAGCAAACAAGCTAAGACAATCAGGATAATGGTGTTGCTAATTGGGCCAAGCGTGCGCTCTTCTACCCGAAAGCTGACAGCGTTTTGGTTGCGACCAGCGAAGCGACTACGGCTCATAGCGAGCGAACTTGAGTATGTCATAAATTAGTAACTTTTCTGTTTGAGACTTTTGGTGTTTGTTTTTGGTGGGAGTGACTGCTATTTTTGCAGCCACCCCCGTTTTAGGTGCTACTAGACGACTTTAACGTGAATTTTGTAGGCTCGTGACGCACTTTTGACTTGGATAGGCATAGGATTGCCCTTTCTATATTTTTTTGGTTTTTATTTTAATTTCGCTGCGGCTCGGAGCTTTGCACTCCTAGCACGCGGATTGGTGGCTAATTCAGTTGCGCTGGCGGTAACGGGGCGTCTAGTCAGGAGCCGGAGGTCGCTGTCGTATCGGTCTCCTGCATTTTCGGAAAACACTTTTTTGACGAGTCCGTCTTCTAGGCTATGGAAGCTGATGACGGCTACACGTCCGCCAGGTGTCAGTAACTCCAACCACAGTGGTAGACTATGCTCCAACATGTGAAGCTCATCATTAACTGCGATACGTAACGCCTGGAAGGTCCGAGTCGCCGGGTGAACCCTGCTATGTCCGGGCCAAGCTTTGGAAACAACAGCGGCAAGTTGTGTGGTGCTGGTAAACGGTCCACCATGTCGGATGAGTCTGGCAATTTGTCGAGACTTTGGTTCTTCACCGTATTTCCATAGGATGTCGGACAATTCGGCTTCAGTGTACGTATTTACAATGGTTTCCGCGCTCAATTCCTGGGATTGATCCATGCGCATGTCGAGCGGACCATCGTGTTGGAGGGAAAATCCCCTGTCTGCTACGTTAAGGTGCGGTGATGATACACCGAGGTCAGCCAAAATCATGTCAAACTTATGTTGTTCGCCCAGCAACTGTGTACTGGCGCTTAAAAAGTCTTCGCGTCGGATGTTTACATCCTTGCCGAACCGCCCAAATTTTTTGGTGAGTTCGCCGATAGCGTTCTCGTCGCGGTCTACCAACACCATTTCGCTTGGTGTTTGCGTAGATTCCAGAATGGCAGAAGCGTGTCCACCGTAGCCGGCTGTCAGGTCGAGATAACTCTCGCCTTTCTGAGGGCTTAGGTAGTGCAACACTTCACCCAGTAGTACTGGTTCGTGTAACGGGTTTGATTGGTCTTGGCTAGTATCCTTGGTCATGTCATGGCTATTGTAAAGGATCTACGTCCGTTCTTACAGTTACTGTGATGCTACTGCACCGCTTTGGTTGAGTTCATACCAGATAATTCATGCACTTGGTAGGCGTACAAGCACTGTGGCTTCCGACCATTCTATGAACTATCCACTAATCGCTCTGTTTGTTTTGGTGTTTGATTTTTATTTTAGAAACTATGTTCAGTTACAAGATCACCTATCAGCAGTCAATGTTTTGTTTTTTGTGTAATTTTTGTTTTTGTTGGTGTCCATCAAATTTTTCGAATGAAAGTTTCGATGGACGATGCGAAATGCTCAAATGAGCGTTTCGCAAGAGTTTGAGAGACTTATGTGTGAGGTGGAGTTTTGGGAGGTGTTTTAAGAATGTGCGTAGATTTATTTTTGAGTGGTTTCTATTTTTCCACTTATTGACTGCCGACAGCTAACCTTGTGAGTTGTTGTCGAATGTATGCCTAATTGTTAATGTGCTCCGTGCCCTGTGCTGTGCATGTAAGTAGCTATTTAGCCATAATGCGCCAGTACTTTCCGGCCCGAACGGCTGTAACGTCCCGAGATATACCTGCGTAGTCGAGTAAATGCTGTTCGAGCATTACTCGTCCCTGCTTATCGTCCATACCGCTTTCCGTCTTGCCCATTCGAAATCGTACGTTCAAGTCCGCCGTTTGCTCATCGAGGATGTTTCCTTTGAGCTGTGATTCGACGTCCTCGTCCCAGATATTCTTCGGGTAGAGGTGCAGGTATGTTTGGAAGCCGCGGGTTACGACTGCTCCACTGGCAAACTCGGCACGAAGTTCGGCTGGTATTGTCAGCCTTCTTTTTTCGTCGAGCTTACGTTCGAAGTAATCTACCGTTGCCATCCCTGCTTATTTCCTTAAGTGGTTTTTTTGTTTTTTGATGAGTAGTCTGTTTTTGTACTACCCACGATTACCCACTGCAAGTAGTCTACTCCCCACAACTACCCACGAACAATACTACAAATATGAAAAAAGTGGTGTTTCCTACACCACTTATCCACAGGCGCTACATGTAGCGTTCTACTTGGTTGGCATACTATATACGCTAACGTTATGCGCAGCTAAAGCTGTTGGGTCTAAAGCCATCCGCTCTAGTAGCAACACTTGGCCTGTCTGTATTACTCCGTTATCGCCAGTTTGAACTGCAATATCTAGTTTGATTTCGGCGGCACCACCGTTATTACCATGCTCATCCGCGGGCCGAGCTAGCTTTTCAACGATCGTCGTTGCAGTGTCGCCTTCTACAGCGGTATAGGCATTCAAACCTTTAGCATCGGCTGGGTTCTGAAGTGCGTCATGAATTAATTCGCTCACTTCCTGTTCATGATCATGTGTGGCTTTAACTTCCAGACCAGCTATAGCTAGTCCACCAATAATTGCCGCACTACCAACACCGATTAATGCGGTTCGGCCGAGCTCTCGCCTCGATGAGCGTGCCCAAAACTTTACATCCTTGCTCCAATTTTTCATGTCCCCAGAAAGAGTTCTTGTTGACTTCGTCCAGTCTTCGCGCTCATTGTTTATTGAATTTCGGATTGTATTACTCATAGTATTATTCCTTTCTTAGGCACCTGTGGTGGCAGCTGCTCGAAGTCCATCGTCGAATTTGATCGGCATCCGGACCATTTCATTCTTCTCTGCTGGCTCTGGACGAACCGCAAGGTAGTTCGAGTTCACGATGACTTCGCTCTTCGCCATACCCTTAGTAGCGTGATTGGTTTCAACCGCAATACTAAAAACAGTAGCGACAGCGAGGACGATGGCACCGACTTTGTGGGTCAGGCTGCGCTCGTGGACGTCGTAATGATCAAGTTTTTTTATTTGTGTATTTATGTTCACACCTACATAGTATCACAGCTTATGCTTATTGTCAATAACCTGCTTATAGATCTATACAGATAGTTATTACGTGTTTAAGTAATGTTGACAGCAATTAGTTCTTGCAGGAGTTCTGGGAATTCGGTAGTGCGCATATCGTTCAGGCAAAAATGCCCATAGTTTTCGAAGCTCTTAAAGGTCCAATGATTGAGTACGTTACAGATTATTTGAGCTGACCATTGTATGCCCTCGTGATCATTACTGGAATTGAAAATTGTAAGTCCAGCGGTACGACTGACTAAGTCTGGGTCAAATTCAAAGTCGAAAAAATCGGTCTTTTTGGTGTTGCTTGGATCAAGCCAAGGCGCCACCAAAACGACCTTACCTACCCGTACATTTGGATGTTCACTGAGGTAGCGCACCCAAAATCCCCCGCCACAGCTGTGGCCTACCAGCATCGTCTCCGGCCCGATGTCAAAGCGCTCTACTTCTCGCTTCCACACCTCGTAATCTGGCTTATAACTATGGGGCATTTCAGGTGTATCGGCTTTAATGTCATTTATGATCAGTTGCTTCTGTAGCCACGGCAACCAATGGTTATTACTAGCACTTGGAAAATCCTGCGAAAAGTATTCATGGCTGTCGCAGGTTCCATGCACGATGATAGCGTTTCTCATCAGACTATTTTATCAC
>JACMPA010000035.1 GCA_014377695.1 Candidatus Saccharimonadota bacterium | reverse complement strand
AGCATAAGCGGAGGGAGGCGCACATTAATCCAGCCGCCCGCTATCGCTGGGGGCTGTGACTAATGACCGAACCTCGTCCTATAACCCCTGCACCTTAGCAATATAAAAGCACCTACTTGCGCAGGTGCTTTTATATTGGCTAGGGCGGAGGGATTCGAACCCCCGAATGCCAGTACCAAAAACTGGTGCCTTACCACTTGGCCACGCCCTACTATTGCTTTGACTCATATTTGGTTGTTAACAGATTGATTTTACTCTAGAAAGAGTTCAAAGACAACCATAGATGTGTATGAAGACTGCTATACTTGAATGCATATGCAGTATGCTTATCCGCCTCGCCCTTCTCACCCTCGCCGCCGACCTTCTAAAAAAATTAGTGTGTTGGTTGGGCTCGTACTTTTGATTGGCATTGTTGCTGCGTTTGCTCTAACCACTCGCAGTAGCGATGTACCGGCTCCCAAGGCAGCGGTTAAGCCTGCGGTTAAGACTTCCGTTCCAGATCAATCCTCGATTAATTTTATAGCTACCGGTGACTGGATAGCACATGATTCAGTTAATGCTGCAGCTAAACAGGCTGACGGCTCGTACGATTATCTGCCAATGGTCAGTGATTTCAGGGCGTTGTTTAAGAAATCAGACATACGATTTTGTAATGATCCGATCCTTAACGGCGGGCAGTCTCTTGGAATTACTGGGTACCCTAAATTCAATTCTCCGACAGATTTTGTAGATGATATGGGTAGTTTTGGTTGCAATTTGGTAAATACTGCGTCCAACCACAGCTTTGATTTTACCCAAGCAAACATTAGCAATTCTGTGGAAGCCTGGAGTAAAGTTCCAAATACTCTCGCCGTAGCTGGCCAGAACCGTTCAGAGGAAGAACATGACGCAGTACATTACTTTACGATCAAAGGCGTCAAGTTCGCGTTTTTGGCATATACGGCTTATATAAATACCGATGCACCGATTCAAAACTCCTACGGCGTGAACGTGTTTTCGAAAGAATTTGCCGCCAGCCAAATTGCAGCTGCTAAGCAGAATGGGGCTCAGTTTATAGTCACTAGTATGCGCTGGGGTACGGAATATAGCACGGTTGTAAATGCGGAGCAAAAGTCGATTGCTCAATTTTTGGCCGATCAAGGAGTAAATCTGGTTTTGGGGCACGGCTCTCATGAGTTGCAAACAGTTAGCCAAGTAACCGGCAGCAGCGGCACCAAAACATTGGTTTGGTATAGTCTCGGTAACTTCCTAAATACCCAGGAGTCGCCCGAGACGCTGTTTAATGGGCTAGCTAGTCTCCAGATTAACACTCAAACATTGGCGATAAGCGATATTAAATACCTACCGATATATATGCATTATGAATGGACCCCGGCTCAGGCTGCCGCTGACAACACAAATGCTCGAACGGCATTACACCTCTACCGCATAGAGGAAGCAACGCAAGCCATGATTGATGCGCAGCAACTGAAGACAACTGTCGCAGCCCAACGAATCCGCATCCATAATACATTGAACGCTAACGGATTAAGTATTCCACTCGTTACAGCTACTCAATTATAGTATCAATCGACATATGATTTACCGCCGCTGATACCGAAGAATTCTTCAAGTGTTGTAACGCCAGTTCGATTTAATTCAAACGCTAAATCTTTACCAATGTAGCGCAGGTGCCATGGTTCAGGCTCATACCCGGTAATGTCTTCTTTGCCGGTTGGGTACCGAATTATAAAGCCGTACTCGTAAGCATGCGCTTTAACCCATACTCCGGCCGGAGTGCCTCCGAAGCAAGCTTCGACTTCGCAAGTGCGATCAGACGGTTCGACGTCAACTGCCAGGCCGGTTTGGTGTTCGCTGAATCCTGGACGGGCGCTCTGCGTATCAGCGGCTACTTGCCCCTGGGATGCTACATAGCCGTTATACAGATTCACTTGGTACGTATATGACCGATATCCACTGGACAGTGTCATAGCAATGCCATCTGATTTGGCGGCGCTAAACATTGTTTCAAGAGCACCGGCTGCTACCTGTCGTAGTTGCATTGATTCATTACCAGGCACACGAAGTGATACGTTCGGTACAACCAGATCAGCTGGAACGTATTCTTTTGGACCTAAAGGGTGCTGTTTATTAGCTATAACCCACACGCTGGCCGGGTTGGTCAACGAGTACATAGTTTTATCGAACGGCTTTGGCTTGACTGCAGCTGGTGTAGTTTTGTTCGACTCAGGCCGAAAGCTTGGTGCATCCGCCGTTTGGCTTTTCCAGACAACAAATCCAACGCCTAACAGCAGACACAGTATAATGAGAACGATAGTTTTTAGCCGCATACAGTACCTATCAGTATACCGTATGCGGCTTGTATGGCCTGCTGATTTAGGCTACAGTTCTAACAACTTAAGAAAGCATATTCCATGGAACCAAACATCGAAGCTGCGGCTAAATTTATTATGCCGCTAAACATCAATGGACTCGAAGGACGAATGCTCTACCTGCCCTCCAAAAAAAGAGGTCCCCAACGAGAAATACTGATTTTGTACGGGCACCATTCTACACTGGAACGCTGGTGGGGATTTGCGCAGTGCTTCGGCCGTCATGGCACCGTCACCATGCCAGATTTACCTGGGTTTGGCGGCATGGAAAGCCTGTATCAGATCGGCAAGAAGCCAGATCTGGATGCCATGGCCGATTACATGGCAAGTTTCGTAAAATGGCGCTACAAGCGAAAACGGTTTACGATCATCGGCTTATCATTTGGGTTTTTAGTAGCAACTCGTATGTTACAGCGCTACCCAGAATTGGCAAAAAAAGTTGATATTTTAGTCAGCGCGGTTGGCTTTTCGCATTATGATGATTTTATATTTACTAAAACTAGGCGGCGACTATACATCGCTGGCTCAAAGTTGATTACAATCCGGCCACTTCCGACAATTTTCCGCTACACCGCGCTCGACCCTTGGGTACTCCGTAAAGCGTATGCCAAGACGTTCAACGCCAAAAAGAAATTCGCCGGAGTTGATCCAGAGATATCAAGACGAATGATGGATATGGAAATCGTGTTGTGGCACGAAAATGATGTACGTACCCATATGTACACAACTGTCGAGATGTTAACCGTGGACAACTGTAAACAACAGGTCAATTTGCCGGTGTGGCACGTCGGAGCGGGCGTTGATCAATATTTTGATGCCAATATTGTTGAGCAACACATGCGGGTAATTTTTAGTGATTATCACGAAACGCGTAACTCGACCGACAGACATGCACCGAGCGTGATCGCTGATGAAACTGAGGCCTCCGATTTTGTACCGAAATCACTCATCCGAGAACTTACCAAACATGCTAAATAGACGAATTTTGCTATAATGATGGGAATAGTATGAAAATAGGCATAGTACTTCCCTACGATATATTCAAAGGTGGCGGCGTTCGTTCGTACGTTTTAGAGATTCAAGCCGAACTTTTGCGGCGGGGTCATGACACCTGGGTAATTACACCTCAACCGCGGGCCTACGACGGTGAAGCACCCGACGGTATATTGTTTGTTGGTGGCTCAGCCGACATGAAAGCGCCAACCCACACGACAATTCAGGTGTCCGCCAGTGGAGACCCTGATGCCATTCATGCGGTATTAGCCGAGCACGATTTCGATTTATTGCATTTTCACGAACCATGGGTGCCAATATTAAGTCGTCAGATTTTATCTCGGAGTAATACCGTCAATGTGGCGACTTTTCACGCCAAGATGCCCGATACGGCAGTTAGTAAGACAATTGAAAAAGTTATCACGCCCTATACTAAATCAATCCTCAAGTACATTGACGTTATGACAACGGTATCGGTGCCGGCTTCCGAATATATCAGTCAGTTGACTGACCAAAAACTTCACTTCATATCCAACGGTGTCGACCTCAAAAAATACAAACCTAAAAAACAACCAAAGCTAGCAGCACCAACTATTTTTTATGTTGGACGGTTAGAGAAACGCAAGGGCGTCAAATATCTTATCCGAGCCTTTGCATTAGTCGAACAACAGCTTCCGCAGGCTAGGCTGGTTATTGGTGGCGAAGGGCCGGATCGTAAAAAGCTCGAAATGCTGGCAGTAGAATTAGGTGTTAACAATATTGAATTCCTGGGGCTCATTACTGATGACGAAAAAATTAAGTGGATGCAGTCGACCGATGTCTTCTGTGCGCCAGCAATTTTTGGCGAAGCGTTCGGCATCGTATTAATCGAAGCGTTGGCATGTGGAGCGCCCGTAGTTGCCGGTGCGAATCCAGGGTATGCAAGCGTCTTGACCGGTCGGGGCGCAATGGGTCTCGTAAACCCTTACGATCAAGTCGATTTTGCCCGTCGATTACTGTTGCACCTCCAAGACCCCGGCATAAAAGCATACTGGAATGAATGGTCACAAGAATACATAAAGCAATTTGATTATGTTACGATTGTTGATCAGTACGAAGCGCTATACAAACAGGCTATCAAGGATCATAGACGCTGATGAGGATTGCCGTCGTATTTGACGATGGGTTGGACAAGCCAGATGGAGTGCAGCAATGTATTATCACCTTAAATCAATGGCTCACAACTCAGGGACATGAGGTCCATTACATCGTTGGGCATACGACTCGCAGCGACATACCAAACGTGCATGTGGCTGCCCGCAACATGCCCGTTCGATTCAATGGTAACCGCTTAACAATCCCTCTGCCAACTTCCCAGCAGAAATTGGATAATCTGTTGGACCACATAAAACCTGATGTCATGCACGTCCATACACCGTATAGTCCGTTCATGGGTGCTAAGGCAATCCAGGCAGCGCCACAAACAACCGGTATAGTTGGCACGTTCCACGTATTGCCGTACGGGTTTATGGCCCGGTATGGCACGCGTTTGCTCGGTATATGGCTGCGCCCCAGCCTAAAGCGCATAACGGCACTGTATGCTGGTACGCCAGCGGCAGCAGATTTCGCATCGTGGAGTATGCAGATGCCAGTGGGCGTTATGCCGCACGCCGTTAATGTCAGGCAATTTCAACACACTAAAAAGCTGAAGGCAAAGGGTTCAAAACTTCGGATTGTGTTTCTTGGTCGTTTGGTTCAACGCAAAGGTGCTCTTAATCTGGTCAGAGCCATCGCGGCACTACCTGATAATGTTACAGCGCAGATTGATGTGCGTATTGGTGGTCGCGGTGAGCAACTAGCCCCTATCGAACGACTTATTGCAGCGCATAACCTTGCGAATTTTGTCCACATGGACGGATTTATCTCAGAAGCCGATAAACCAGCGTACCTAGCTGCAGCCGATATTGCCATATTCCCATCTATATCTGGCGAAAGCTTTGGTATCAGTCTGATAGAGCCAATGGCCGCCGGTGCTGGCATAGTGGTGGGGGGTAATAACCTGGGATATGAAGCAATTTTAGGCGCTTGGCCAGAAACGCTTTTTGATCCAAAAGACACCGCTGCGCTAACGACTTTCCTAATTGGTCTGATTACAGATAAGCCGCTAAGAGACCGGATTCACTACTTGCAACAACAAGCCGTCAACCAGTACGACGTAGAACGTATCGGCCAGCGCTGGTTAGAAATCTATGCTCAGGCTATCAGCGATGCAGCCGCATTCGACATGCAATAGTTTACGCTCCAAGCGTAACGTGCCATAATACCTGTAATGTTCGGCCTTAAATCAACTAATAGCGTTAAAGAAGAAGTTGCTCTAACCGTATCAACTGCGACTTATTTTAAAGTTCTCGCACTGATATTGGGCACATTGACGATTCTGGCCGCAGTACATACTGCAGCTCACGCACTGGTACTAATATTTATATCACTGTTTTTGGCACTTTCACTTAATTCTCCAGTGCACTGGATTGCAGACCACATTCCTGGTAAAAAACGTGGTAATCGGGCCTTGGCAACTTCTATGTCGTTTATTATCGTCATTGTGTTGCTCGGCGCATTTTTGTCGAGTCTGGTGCCGCCTCTGGTTCGTCAAACGCAAACTTTTATCAATAATGCCCCTAAGCTCGTTCAGAGTATTCGCAGCCAAGATAGTGATATCGGCCGTCTGGTACGCAAATACAATCTGCAAGATGAAGTTGCTAAATTTTCGGATCAGTTATCTGACAGGCTAAAAAATGTTAGTGGCACTGCGCTTAGCACTGCTACGCATGTTGGTAGCAGCATATTTGCTATCTTAACCATACTGGCGATGACCTTTATGATGCTCGTTGAGGGTCCTCGCTGGATGAACTTTATGCGTCGCTTAATTCCCAAGGAACGGCACACAGACTACGATCAATTAGTCGGTGACATGTACCGCGTCGTCAAAGGCTACGTGAATGGTCAGGTTACACTGGCAGCCTTGGCAGCTCTGTTAATATCGCCGGCCCTTTTTATACTTCATATTAGCTACCCGGTCGCACTGGTTGTAATTATATTCATCTGTGGTCTGATACCAATGGTCGGACACACCATCGGTGCCCTACTGGTTACAGCTGTCGCGCTATTCTACTCACCAACCTCGGCAATTATCATCCTTATCTACTACATTACGTACCAGCAAATCGAAAACTATCTAATCCAACCTCGCATCCAGTCTAACTCAACTAATCTTACCCCGCTGCTCGTGTTCGCCTCAGTAGTCATTGGCGTCAGCTTCAATGGACTCCTCGGCGGTCTTGTGGCGATTCCTATTGCTGGCTGCCTACGTATCCTTGTATTATTCTGGCTCGAGAAGCGCAACCTCATCAGCAAAGCGGAATTTGTTGAAGTTACCACGCCACCTTCCACTAAAAAAGAGGCTAAAGCCTAATTAGTGGTTCACTACTCATAAGTATCAGGCACTCAATCACGTTTAATTTAATACGCGAAAAACGCAGCCAGCTCGTGCTGTAATGCGCGAATAACAATAACCGGTAAGCGTGGGCAGTAATTACTGCCAGTGCCAAATGGTACCAGAGGCAGTGTCTTTGACCGTGATTCCCTGACCGGATAATTCGTCACGTAACCGATCAGATTTAGCCCAATCTTTGTTGCTTCGAGCACGCTCACGTTCTATGATCATCGCTCTCAGTTCCTCGGGTATGTCGTTAACCAACAATTCGATGCCAAGTGCCTGTTTGAGCCATGAAATGAATGCAAAGAATGCTTTTTGACACTCAATATTAATACCATCTATGTCGATAGCGGTCTCGAGTGCGCTCAGTTCAAACAAAACTTTCGGGGTATTAAGGTCATCCTGTAGCGCATGTAGCATGTCCTGTTGGTAGTTCAGCAGCTCCTTAGGAGATAAGCCACCATCTGTCACGCACTGCCAACCACGGGCCGCCATAGCCCGATATCCACTGAGTCGCTGCGTAGCGGCGACCAAGCCATCGGTACTAAACTTACTCTGACTGCGGTAGTTACTTTCAAGGATGTGTAGTCGGATAGCACCTGCCGGTATCCCACGTTCTAATAAATCTTGGATGCGCACACCATTACCAAGCGATTTGGATATCTTCTCGCCTTCTACCATTACGTGATTGCTGTGGAGCCATATGTTTGCAAACCGTTTGCCGGTCACAGCTTCCGATTGGGCAATCTCATTAGTGTGGTGAATCTGAATGTGGTCTATGCCACCGGCATGGATGTCGATCGTTTCTCCCAGGTATTTCATTGCCATCGCTGAGCATTCAATATGCCAGCCCGGAAAACCTTTACGACTACCGGCTGATGTGCCTGGTGGTGACCATGGGCTGTCCCACTGCATATCACGCTGTTGCTCGCTATCAATTGGGCTAAATTTCCATAGTGCGAAGTCACTCACGTTCCTTTTCTGGGTATTAAATTCAACCCGCGCACCTGCTTGCAAATCGTCCAAATCGAGCCGTGCAAAATTAGCGTAGCCTTCAAACTTCGTCGTATCGTAATACACGCCGTCGTCAATAATGTAGGTGTAGCCTTTTGCTTCGAGTACCTTGATCATAGCGATCTGCTCAGCAATATGCTCAGTGGCTTTTGTGAGCATGTCGGGCGCTGTTATGTTGAGCAAGTGCATACCTTCTAGGAAATCTGATGTATAAAACTCTGCGACCTCCCACGCCGATTTACCTTCACGGCGGGCGCCCTTTTCAAGCTTATCTTCACCATCGTCAGCATCGCTTACCAGGTGCCCAACATCAGTAATATTCATAACCCAGTTCGGTGTAAATCCCGATATTTTTAAAGTGCGCACCAGCATGTCCCAGCGCACATAGGTATACCAATGGCCGATGTGGGCGTAATCATAAACCGTCGGCCCACAGGTATACATCGTTACCTGTTGAGCGGTAAGTGGAGCGAGCGTTTCGGTGGCTCTGGTAAGGGTGTTATAAAGTTTCATCTGCGTAACCTTAGTTCAAGCTATGTTTCGAGTTCGTTAAGTAGTTGGGTAGCGACCGCTATGACTTCGGCTTTGACCTCATTAAACGGACGTCCACTGGTAATTTTGAATCCACTGGCGTACACGTGACCGCCGCCGCCGAAATGCTCAGCTAGTGGGCCAGCGACTGGTTTACCGTAATTAGATCGAAGCTTAGCGGTGTAGCGGCCATCTTTGTATAGCTTGAAAGCTATAGCCAGGTCCACACCTTCCACCATGCGCATCTCGTCCATAACTAGGATTGACGGGTTGTATTCTTGACTGTAGGTTTCAATTTCGTCCCAGGGGATGTCAATCGTGGCTACTCGGCCATCATCAGAATAGGCAATCCGCTTAATTAGCTCACCCTTATACCGTAATATTTCAGCTGATTTACGGTTCATTTCACGCCGGCGGCTGTCGATTTCAGCAATATTAACGCCGCGTTCCACCAGCTCGGCAACAATATGTATCGTCCGAGCGCTGGTAGCGCTGGTGGTTAGCCCGAGGCTATCGGACATAATCGACATAACGATAAAATCACAGGTCTGGGCCGCTAGAGGCCAATCGAGTTTTTGGGCGAGCTCATAGATGAGTTCACCAGTCGAAACAACTGGTACATTGCAGAGGACCGTTGCCCAATCGATGGTTGCCTCAGTCGCATGATGATCTAGAACAATACTCGGCTTACTGGTAACCCAGCCTTTGTGACCGGATTTATTCAAAAGTTCGAATAGGCTGTCTGCACTAGTGTCCACTATAACGCTCGCATCAAACTGATTCGGTAAATCTCGACTGACGCGGTCCCAGCCCGACATGTGCCGGAGGTGTGCTGGCATGTCGACAGCACAGTACAAGTAGAGCTCCTTGCCCATATCGCCCAATATTTGCTCCATAGCTAAGGCGCTGGCTAGGCTGTCGCCATCTGGGTTATCAGCTTGCAGTATGACGATTTTGTGGGCGTCTTGGATAATTTGGGCTATTTGTTGGGGTTCGTTGTTATCCATAGTGGGTTACGTATCCTTTGGTCTTAGTATGGCATACCTATGACTAAATAGGTTGAGGGCCTACAAGATTTGACGGCCTTCCAAGGCGCGGCCTAGGGTTATTTGATCGGCATATTCTAAATCAACTCCTATGGGCAGGCCACGCGCCAATCTAGTCACTTTGACAGTGCGAGTACCGATCTGTTGCTGGAGGTACAATGCTGTTGATTCACCCTCGACACTGGCATTCGTGGCCAGTATTATTTCTTGCACGTCATCCTCATCAATACGCTGGACTAATTCACGGATGTGCAGCTGCTCGGGACCAATACCATCGATTGGTGATACTAAGCCGCCCAGAACGTGGTACGTGCCCTTGAACTGGTTCGTCTTTTCTAAGGCCATTATATCGAAAGGCTCAGCCACCACCGCAATCGTTTGCTTATCCCGCTTGGCATCAGTATAGAGCGGCGATAGTTCGACGTCTGCATCGATGAGCGCAAATGTTTTTGGACAGTACTTAACCGAACTATGTAGGTTCATGAGTGTGTCGGCAAGCTTTTGACTAGTGTGTGCCGGCCGACGCACTAGGTAATAGGCGTACCGCTCAGCGGTACGCGGCCCAACACCCGGCAAGGCACCAAGCGCCTCGATTAATTCGCTTAAAGCGGTCGGCAGTATCTGCATGTGGTGTGACGGACCTTTTAGAGACCGAGGTTGCCTAGGGCACCCATCATCGGTTGCATCTTTTCAGCGGCGATTCGCTGGCTTTCTTGGATAGCTTCTTTGACAGCATCTTCGATCCACCGCTCTAACTGACCGATGTCAGCTAGATCAACAAACTCTGGATCAATATGAACTCGTTTCAATTTCTGCTCACCAGTGATCTCGACTTTGACTGCGCCATCACCTTCTTCGACAGTAATGATCATCTTTTGAAGTTCTTTTTGAATTTTCTTAACTTGCAATAACATCTTAGCCTGGTCAAAACGACTCATGAAATAACTCCTCTTTGTTGAATACTATTGTAGCAATTCTAAGGTTGCTTGTGAAATGCTGCTTGAGTGGCTGTATTATGCGGCCAAGCGACGAAGTATGCTTTTACGTTATAAGCGCAGGCCAATACTACGACGATAGCCAATAGGCTAAAACCCACATTTCGGGCCAAAGGGTTACGTGGAAATACTTGTAGCCATTCATGGAGCATGTACCCAAACCCGGCAGCTATTAGTAAATAAGCTAATGGCACAAGCACACTAATGGTCACGGGTCCGCCAATTGCGAATAATAACGCGCCGATAACAAAAATAGCGAGCAGCAAGCGCGTACGTGGTGCACGGAAATGTTTAGCGTAGAATAATATGCCGAGTAGCGCCATGACTGTCCCAAAGAAACTCAAAATTGGTGCACGGGCCAACCATAATTCTGGAGTTGCTGGACCACGGAAAACAAAAAAACTAACGCTGTGCGCCAGTCCGCGCACCACAGAATTAGGTGTCCCAAATTCTTTCGGTAGTCCTATCCATAATTGCATCAGCCCTGGGCTATGTATGAGGGCAAGAATGAGCGGCACCGTAAGCAATATTGGTAAGACTAGCAAAAGTCCTCGACCGAGCGTGTTTTTGGGTGTGCGCCAGCTTTGTAGCAATAAATGCGGCTGTATTAGAAGTGTTGCAAGTATCAACCATTGCAATCCAGGAACATATAGTAACACGCACAAGGCTGTAATAGCTGCGTAGTGCACTGCTTGACGCTGGTGGTATCGATCCCATGCAATACTAATTGCTAATAGCGTAGGAATTGCCCACAAATACAATACGTCGGTGCTTGCGTACCGACTGACATGCAGGAACCAACTACTGAAACCGAATATTATTGAACCATACACCGCAGTACGGACTCCATACCAGCGCCGCAGTGTATAAGCAAAGGCCAACAAGGCTAAAATTCCGAAGATCGGACTAGCGGCCCGGGTGATGGTATTGCCGTGATGGGGCACAATGGTCAGAATCATCCATTGTACAAAGGTGAATGGCAAGTTGAGTGGGTTGTCGGCGATGTGATGCCAGGAACTCGCAAATTCTGCTTGCCTTACTTCATTCGGGCTCAAGCTGTTGGTTATAGAACCTAACCTGAACAACATCAGGAGACTGATCGTACATAACCCAAGCACCGTGAGCCCGATAATTCGCCAGTGGGCTCGGACATATTGCCGCACCCTTGTAACTATACGTTTCATTATTGGTATTAGTATACCGAAAAGCGGCTAGTTATTAAACGGGTCACCTTGTCGGCTATCGAGTGAACTAATACGCTGCTTGTCACGGTCGAAGTATAATTCAACACCGCCAACCGGTCCGTTACGGTGTTTTTTGATCAAAACGTCCATGATGTTTTTGCGTTCAGTTTCAGGATTGTAATAATCTTCGCGGTACAAAAAAGCTACCACGTCAGCATCCTGCTCAATTGATCCAGATTCACGGAGATCAGATAGCTGAGGGATCTGTGGGTTTCGACTCTCGACTGAACGGCTCAGCTGACTGAGCGAAATCAATGGCACATTAAGTTCACGGGCAACCCCTTTGAGACCCCGTGAGATCTCGGAAATTTCTTGAGTACGATTGCCTTCTCCAGCATATTTGGCACCACCACTCATAAGCTGTAGGTAATCTACGATAATGAGTCCTAACGGCTGCTGGTGTGCTTCACGACGAGCTTTAGTGCGCATATCACTGACCGTTATGCCGGGTGTGTCATCAATAAATATTTTGGCTTCACTAAGTGTGCCCATGGCCTCACCAATCTTCTCGAAATCAGAATCGGTCAGGTTGCCGGTACGGAGAGCCCAAGCATCAACACCAGATTCCATGGCGAGTAATCGATCGACGAGCTGCTCCTTGCTCATTTCGAGCGAAAATATAAGCACTGGCTCTTTGGCTTTAACCGCAACCTTGTGCGCCAGGTTCAAAACGAAGGCAGTTTTACCCATCGAAGGTCGAGCGGCTAGAATGAATAAATCGGATCGTTGCAGGCCAGCCAGCATGTTATCAAGATCTTTGTACCCGGTTGGGATGCCACGGATGGTGCCTTTATCTTTATGCAGGTCGTCTAGGCGCTCAAAACTTTCTGCCAATATTGTTTCTAAGCTGACAACGTCTTGTTTAACTTGCTTTTGACTAACCTCAAATAATCGGGTTTCGGACAACTCAATTAACTCATTTAAGGACTTAGATTCATCATACCCAAGTTCAGCCATTTCCTGTGACGCACCGATGAGGCGGCGACGAAGTGCTTTTTGAGCGACAATATCAGCATATTGCTCAGCGTGAGCAGCAGTTGGGACATAATTGGTTAGTTCGGTCAAATATGCCGGTCCACCAACCATGTCAAGTACGCCGGCACCTTTGAGCTGATCGGCCAATGTCAACACGTCGATAGGACTTCGTTTTTCGTATAATTTACTGACTGCTTCGTAAATGCGCTGGTGGCG
Organism: Candidatus Saccharimonadota bacterium; assembly: GCA_014377695.1. Taxonomy (GTDB): domain Bacteria; phylum Patescibacteriota; class Saccharimonadia; order Saccharimonadales; family UBA4665; genus JACMPA01. Next base: position 1,706 of record JACMPA010000035.1, on the reverse strand, counting down.
GGCATCAAAAAAGTCGGCTGCACCGATGGAATCCGCAATTTTGACGATTGCATCACTATCAATAAGAATCGCCCCAAGCAATGACGCTTCGGCGTCGGTGTTTTGCGGGACTTGTCGTTTACCAGTATTATTTGGTTCCATTACTAGGCTGCCCCTTTTGATGGCGATGTCGTTGGTTTAGTCTGCATACTACGTTTCATTACTCTACCATCTCCACGCCGCCGAATATATTGCTTATGGTTGAGAGTGGGTTACCGTTAGTGTCAGTAGCTACTGCAGCTTGTTTAGACGGAGCTGGTACCTGGGCTAAGACAGGTTGGGCAGCCTTAGCATCTGCGTTATAAGTGCATACTACAACGGTGCCACTGCCGACAACGGCTGCCACCGCGTTGGCTATTGCATCGCGGTTTTTGGCTTCGTTAGCTCGTTTTTGATGAAAAGCAAAGTTGAATGCTAAATGAAGAGCTTGTGGTTTCGAAAAATCAGGTTGCGCCATGCGTACTATCCCATACAGCGTGTTGTGCTGCTTTTTTAGGATATCTAGTATCTGCTGCCATGTTTCGGGATTCAACGATCCTTCGGCGGCGGGTGCCGCTGCAACTATTTCTGGAGCATCGTCTAGCAGCGCCAAAGACTGAGGCACAGCCACAGGTTTTGCTGCTTCTACCGCAGCTGCAGTCGTCTGTACAACGGCGTGTGGTTCAGATTTTATCGGTTGTGTAGCGTTGGCCACTTTATCAATTCGACGGACTGGCTCGCGATTTGATTCTGAGTGCCCGACAGTAGCATCAGGCGCTTTCGCAGACACTGCTGGCTGCGTAACAACCACGGCACTGTAACTCAGAATAGAGACCTCCAACATAGCTTCTGGGTCATGGGATAGCGCAACTTCGAGCAGTGAAGATAGAAGTGCAATATCATTAGTCGTGTTGGTTGCACCAGCCATAAGTTGTTGACGAAGTATGGCCGCCAACTGCTTGGCAACGCTCACAGGTTGATAACCCTTGTCAAATAGCTCAGACAACCGAGCATAAATAAGCGTAGCGGTTTGCCCTTCCCGAATTGCCGCGAGTAATGATTCAATTGCTTCTGACGGCGCAATACCGAGTGTTCGCTGGACGATTGTTAGATCTATTTTGGCTTCAGTATTACTTAATTGATCAAGTAAGCCGATGCTATCGCGAAAACTACCGTTACCATGTTCTACGACCAATTCTAGCGCATCATCAGTGATATCGATCTTTTCTTGGGATGCAATTGAGCGCAAGTGTTTAACAGCCTTAGCGGGTTCTATTGGCCGGAAGATATAGCGCTGAGTGCGGCTGACGATGGTCTCTGGTAGTTTGTGCGCTTCAGTGGTAGCTAGTATGAAGATAGCGTGAGCGGGCGGCTCCTCCAGTGTTTTTAGGAGTGCATTAAAGGCCTCACGGGTGAGCATGTGAACCTCATCGATTACATACACCTTGTACTTCGCCATCGCTGGGGCGACGTGAATTTTGTCACGTAATTCACGTATCTCATCGATCCGGCGGTTGCTGGCAGCATCAATCTCGATGATATCGATGTGAGTCTGCTGTTCATCGTACGGTAAGCCATTAACTTCATGCGCTAGAATACGCGCTATTGATGTTTTTCCGACCCCTCGTGGACCAGTGAATAGATATGCGTGGCTAATCCGGCCGCTTTTGATAGCTTTTGCCAGCGTT
>JACMPA010000034.1 GCA_014377695.1 Candidatus Saccharimonadota bacterium | reverse complement strand
AACTACACAGATACCGGCAGCGGTCCGGTCGTCGTGCTTTTGCACGGCTACATGGCTAGTTCGCAGTATTGGGAGCGCTTAGCCACTCGCCTATCGAAAACCAACCGCGTTATAGCTCTGGATTTACTAGGCTTTGGTGGTTCACCAAAGCCTGTCACGAGTCGATACGACTATGACACCCAATTACGCAGTATCGATGCTACATTGCGCTACCTTGGAGTACGCGGCAAGTTTTCATTAGTAGGCCACTCCATGGGATCCCTACTAGCTCTACGATTCGCCAGCGTCTATCCTGAGCGAGTTCGCAAGCTCACGCTATCGAACATGCCAATTTTCTTGAGCCGACGTGAAGCCAAGCGTGACATTATGGGTGGCAACCTGCTGTATCAGATCGGCCTGCGACGCGGTCTTCATGATATTATTTGGCCAATTCTAAGCCTAGCTCTACGCTTCCGTTTAATTCCACTTAAGATTGCCGGCGAAACCGCTACGCGTAAATCGTTCATCTTCCAGAACACCAGCTCGTCACGCTTACGGAGCATGCGAAACGTAATTTTTGCGGTTGGTATTGAAGCTGATTTGCTACGTATCGATATGAAGACTACGTTGATTACTGGCTTGCAAGACCGAAAGCAATACCTTCTGAACCTCCCTAAGCTACGCCAAGCTAAAAACATTGTCAGTCACGTCGTCCAGGGTGGACACCACACGCCATTGACTCACCCCGAGTTACTTCAGCAGTTTGTCGTTTAAACGATTTGCTCCCATGGCAGCTCGGCTTTGCCGAAGTGGCCGTAGGCACTAGTTGCAGAGTAAATTGGGCGACGAAGATCAAGCTTGTTAATGATCCCGTTAACGCTGGTATCGATCAACTGATCTTTGAAGGCGTGCAGTTCGGTTTGCGACACGGTCTCAGTACCAAATGTCTCAATTGTTTGCATTAGCGGCAAAGATTGTCCAATAACGTAAGCCAAACCAACCTCGCACTTTGTAGCATAGCCTTTGGCTACAATGTTCTTGGCGATGTAGCGAGCGGCGTAGGCACCGGAACGGTCGACTTTACTAGGATCTTTACCACTAAAGGCGCCACCACCAACCCGGGCGTAGCCACCATAGGTGTCGACAACGATTTTACGGCCAGTTAGGCCAGCATCTGATTCTGGACCGGGTATGTGCCACAGGCCAGTGCCGTTAATGACGATGTTCTCATCAGAGGGTAGTTCGTAGCCATAGCTGGCCAGGACTGGCTGTAGAATGCTTGCAATAACACCACGCCTGACTTCTTCAGCACTGGTTGCCTCGTCGTGGGCGACGGCGGCCACGACTTTTTCGATACCGACTGGTTTGCCGTCCTCATAGCGCACCGTTACTTGCGATTTGCCGTCTGGGCGAAGCCAAGCCAGAGTTCCGTCTTCGCGGGCGGCATCAATATGGCGGGCGATGCTATGCGCGATGGCTGCCGGTAATGGCATGAGTTCTGGCGTTTCGTCACAGGCGAAGCCAAACATCATGCCTTGGTCACCGGCACCAGTGTCATCACCGTCGACGCCGAGGGCGATTTCGGGTGATTGTTGATGGACATCGTTACTAAAACTTGATTCCGGACCAAAGCCCCAGGCTTGATTGGTATAGCCGAGTTCGGCGACTTTCTGACGAGCAATAGATTCGAAATCAATCTTGGCCGTGGTGTTAATTTCACCAAATAGGCAGATTTGATTAGCTCCAGCGACGGTTTCAACTCCAGTGCGCGCATTTGGATCCTGGGCCAGGATGGCATCGACGATGGCATCACTGATGCCGTCACAGATTTTGTCTGGGTGACCGGCACAGACGGACTCGCTAGTAAAGTAGGTTACGTTTTTTGAATCTGACATAAAAATATCCTCTCTGCCGAGTATGGCGCAAGAGGATACGAGTAATTCATATCTTCCCACGCTACAGTTCACACTGGCGGGCTAGATGGAGCACCACATCTTGATTGATAGGTTGCTGGCAGGTCGACGAGCTAGATCTCTCACTGCACTCTGTATATTTGTAAATTATTAAAGCATAGCCATTGTAGCATAGCCGATTACTGGTTGCCGTTAGGACAGTTGAAACCAAGACGGTATACTCTATATTTATAAGGTTATGGTTAATAAATCACAGCTCATAAAAAAAATATTTCACGCGGCACTACTTTTTGTAGTGTTTGCCTGCTATGTATTTCCAACTAATACCAATGCATCTTCGTATCAAGTAAATGCAAGTATTCCCTACGTAGCACCGAGCCAGGCGGCTACAATCAATGGCAGTCCTGACGGTACAACTGTCGCAAATGCACTCCAGACAATCAGTGGCTCGTGCCAAGTTCAAAATCCAGCTGATGTAGTGTCGGTTTGGCGCGGTGGCACCTCGATTGGCTCAACGCCCTGTAACAGCGGTACTTATACGCTACAGATTATGTTAATCCCTGGTGACAATATCCTGATCGTACGTACCGCGAACGCCTCACTACTATATGGCCCTGATGCTACGCCGATCACTATCACATTGGTGTTACCGCCGACGCCCCCTGCCGATCCTAATCCAACCCCTGCCGCCCCCTCGCCAACACCACCATCTCCGGCCGCAACCCAAAATCAAACGCCAGAACAAATCATTGAGTCAACTAATGCCGGGGCAATGACTGAATTAGCGGCTCAAACAACCGAACCGTTCAGCGTACTGAGCACTAACAATGATGTGACTGTCCAGGTAACCATAAGTGGCGGGCAAAAGCCTTATACCATCAATCTAGATTGGGGTGATGGCAGTACTGAGTCACATAGTGTTGCTGTGGCTGGTGTGTATTCGTTTACTCATGCCTATGAAAAAGATGGAAGCTACATGGTGCGTGGCAATGTTCACGACGTGTTGGGGGCAAGCACGCAGTTTAGCTATGCCGTGATCAGCTCAAACCCAAAACCAGGTAACAATGCTTCAGGTTCAACCTACGTAGGTGGAAACATTGGTAACACCAATCCGATCGGTACCTTTTTACGAAAACATTGGAAACCAATCGTAACCGCTGTAGCCGCCTTGACACTTGCTGAAACCACTTACGTATTAGGCAAACGCAGGCGGTACGCTGACTATGTCGCGTACCGACGCACACATACGTCTCGGGCAAAAAAGATTGGAAAACACAGATGAAAAAGTTGTTCGTAGTACTACCCTTAGTAATATTAACCGGTGTAGGCTTCGGTTTGTACAGTTGGTGGCATAGTCCTGCAACTTCATCGATTGACTCAGGTACCCAGGAGGTGAGCAATGTATTGGGGAGTGAGACTTCGCTTAAGTCGTGGCAGACCAGCTATTTTGTAACCAGTATGCCGAGCTCCCTACGTATCAAAACCAGTAATGACGCGCTAGAATCAGGGAATTATTTGCTAACCAGTAAGACACCTCGTATCAGTGATCAAATAGGTGTAACAGTGGCAAAGCTCGGTAACAATTCACTGAATGAGCTTCCAGCAGTTAAGCTTCGTTTGAATCAACCAAACATCTACGCGGCAGTTGCAAATACCTACGCACCAGCTGCGTCATATTCATTTGTAAATGAGGCTACCTACGAAACCTCGGTATTCTGGCAGGAAGATGGCTACTACGCTGCAGTCGTTGCGAGCGGCACTTCTGCCCGCCGAGCAGAATTAAACGTGGCCACGAGGGCCATAGTTTCTAATTGGTCGTGGCGGTAGTTTAGCGATGTTTGATGGTAGAATGTAGCCAATGCACAAGTTATTAGGATTAAGCGCGGGGATGGTACTGCTATTTGCAGCCGTTCCTACCAGTACCAATTACACACTCAAGTCCTACGACGTCGGCAGTGGTGGCACTAGCAACTCAACGAGTACAAATTATCGCTTGAACGCCATCAGTGGTGAACAATCCGGGAACACGCAGACGTCTGCAACATACGGCCAGGTTAACGGCGTCAACGTGACTCAGAATGCCAATGTACCACCGGGCCCGACGTTCACCAACCCTAGTACCTATTACGACAAACTCATGCTAGTTGTTAATCCTGGTAGCAATCCTACCGACACCAAGTATTTGATTGCCATTAGCCCTGACGCCTTTGCAACCACCACTAATTACGTCCAAAGCGATAACAGTGTTGGTGCAAGTCAGGCCATCACTAATTATCAAACGTACGCTACCTGGGGTGGTGCCGGTGGCATAACCATCCTTGGGTTAGCAAACTCCACAACCTATACGGTGAAGGTAAAAGCACTACAAGGGGATTTTAGCGGTAGCAAATTTGGTCCTACCGCCACCGCAGCTACTGTTGCTCCTTCGCTCACGATGAGTTTGACGACTAGTTTGACGAGCACACCGCCCTTCCCATCGAACTTTGCCAGCCTGACCGCGGGAGCTGTAGTAAACGGTAGTGCTGATGCCATTGTGACCCTTACCAGTAATGCCAACAACGGTGGAACGGTGTATGCCCGGGACATTAACGCGGGTCTATTGAGTGTCTTGGCGGCTAGCTCCATCGCCTCAGCAACTGCTGATCTAAGTGCGGTCGGCAGTGGATATGGTGGTCAAGTCATCGCCTCAAGCCAAGTTTCTGGAGGTCCACTAACCAGTCAGAGCCCCTTCAATGGTGTAGCAAATAATGTCGGCGCTTTTACGACTGGCTTGCAGCCAGTCTTCACAACTGTCGGACCAATTGCAACCGGCAGTGGCACAATGCGGCTCAAAGCCAAAGCTGCAACTAACACACCGGCGGCCAGTGATTATGCCGATGCTATTACTTTTATCGTCGCTATGAACTATTAATAAAAGCCAGTGCCATCTGTTAAAAAGCAGTACTTTGGTCTAATTAGGTCTAATTAATACACAATGTCGACTCTTATCATTTTGATAGTTGCAATTAATAAGCATATGCTCCATAATCGCGTACATATTGATAAATAAAGGATAAAAACAAAATGGAAAAAGTAGAAACACTAAAGGCACAGCCTCTTGCTTTTGTTGCAATTTTTGTAGCAGCTTTGATGGCAACCTTATTACTCTCTGTCGGTCATTCATCGGCGGCATCACTGAAGGCCACAGTTATTCGCTTTGATCGCATGAAGATCAGCCAAGGAACGACTGGCACCGTCTGTGCTGCCCCTAACACCGTCGCATCTACAGAAGGTAAAGTAGTCGTGACCTTCCCTGCCGGTTATACCGTTACAACCACTGCTTTAGCGACCAACTGGGCTGTCAACACAACTAACTTGGCCTGGCCAACTATCTCCGGTTACACAACCGCCGCATGGCCTGGCGTCGGCACTGCAGCTACCGCCGCAGCCGGACAAGACGTAACCTTTGCAAGTGGCGACTTAATATCTAGCACCACGCTATACTGCTTCAACTGGACCGCAACAACCGGTGTATCAGTTAAATCAACTGCCTCATCGAACAGTGGCAGCATCGCTACCCAGACTGGCGCATCGGCTGCAATTGACAGTGCGTCCTACACGACATCAAGCATCACCGACGATCAGATCGCTGTTTCGGCTAGTGTTGCCCAAACATTTACGTTTGCGCTCAGTGCCAACACTGATAACCTTGGGGCACTATCAACTGGCGCAGTATCAGCCAGTCCAACACCACGTACCGTATCAGTCAGTACCAATGCCAAAAATGGCTGGAACGTCTGGGCTAATGACTCAGCACCAACTGGCTTGACCTCAACAGCAGCTGGCTACACCATAGCGTCATCAGCTGGTAACACCACACTTGCAGCTGGCACGGAAGGCTACAACACTGGCCTGACTGCCGTTAATGGCACTGGTTCTACAGTAACTGTTGCGCCAACATTTGTCGGTGGCTCACTCGGCAAGGGTGGCGGCTTAAGCACAGCACTGCAGTCCTTGGCTACAAGTCCTGGACCGAACAATAACGCTGTCCTAACTCTAACGAACAACGCCGCTATCAGCTCAACGACTCCTCCAGCATCTGACTACGCCGACACGATTACTGTCGTCGGTGCAGGTCTATTCTAGAGATTTCAACAAGAATATCAGTAAGAGCCGTGTCAGGTGACACGGCTCTTTTTTATCCTTCGTCACTGAGGTACATATGCGGTATAATAATGGGTAACATGAGGATAACATTTAAGCGGCCAAATGGTCTGATAGCACGCGTATTACTTAGTACGTTTATTGTTGCGCTCGCCATAGCCCAACCAGTATTTAGTAATACCGCTCATGCTGCTAACGAACCTACTGACGAAGGTTTTGCGCTTCAAGTGAGTCCGTCTCCACTCGTACAGACCATTAAGCCTGGCCAAACTAGTACTTTCGATCTACAAATTCGAAACACAAATAGTCAGCAGCAAAATTTAAAGATGGGGCTGCGGAGCTTCACCGTTGATGGCACTACCGGTGCAGTACAACTTGGCGATAAGTCACCTAGCGATGTAGCCCAGTTTGTAACATTTAGTGACCCGACTTTTACCACCCAAGCTGGCCAAATATTCACCCAACGAGTCGTTGTGGCCACGCCAGCCAGTGCTGGCTTTACCTATAGTTTCGCTATAACTGTTTCACAACAGAATCCACCTAAAGCCGTAAAGGGTAACACCTCTATTCAGGGCAGCGTGGCAGTCTTTACACTGCTCAGTGTCGATCGACCAGGTGCTGTGCGTAAGCTTGAACTTAGTCAGTTTGCCGCCACCAAGCACGCGTTCGAATATTTGCCTGCTAGCTTTGATCTGAAGCTAAAGAACAGCGGCAACACGCTCGTTCAGCCAAGTGGCACGATTTATATTCAGCGCCACAGCGATGACAAAAAGCCACTGGCCGCCATTCAGCTAAATAAAGCTGGAGGCTTCATATTACCTGGCAGTACCCGACAATTAACAACTGAGTGGAACGATGGTTTTCCGCATTATATATCTACGACAGAAGACGGCAAAACATCCAGAAGATTAAGCTGGGCTGGTGGTGATTTTACAAAACTTCGTATCGGGCGCTACACCGCGAAACTTGTAGCAGTGTATGACGATGGCCAGCGCGACGTGCCCATTACATCTGAAGTGACTTTCTGGGTCATTCCATGGCGTATGCTGTTAATCCTGGTAGTGATACTGGCCATCATACTTGTCGGTGTAGCCACGATCCTACGCAAATCAACGAAAGCAATTAAACGAAACACCAAAGGTCATGCGGCTCAGAAATAGTCGACGGCCAGCTTTTGGCAGCTTAGTATTTGTTTTGGCATTGTTAGTCACCGCACCTGGAACAACATTTGCCGCTGATACAAAACCGGGCATAACTGTGTCACCCGGCCGGCTAAATTTTTCGTTAAGCAAAGATTCGACTGAACAGGTCGTACCAGTCACTATTACCAACACCTACGACGCAGCTGTTACATTGAACGCTCAATTCAGAGGCATTGACGAGAATGCCGGATTGTTAGTACCGACAGATGACTTAAATCCTGCCTTTGCAAGTACATTAAGAGTCTCTGACACAGTCCTTAACCTTGCGCCCAAAGAGACCCGCGTCGTGCAAGTCCAAGCTAGTAATCCTGCCACCTTATCGCCGGGAGGTCACTACGCAACGCTCGTACTAACGCAACAAATCGATGGTCAAGCCCAATTGTCACTCAACGCAGCAATCAGTTTGAGTATCTTTGTTGTTAAAGTTGCCGGGGCGGAGCAAAAACTCTCCTTGACGAGCTTCCGTACTAATAACAACCTGTTTCAAATACCAACAAAGGCTACATTAACTTTTCGTAACGACGGCAACGTACATGCTGTACCTCGGGGCGTAGTAAGCGTGCTTGATGGTACGTACACAACTTTGGCTAGTGGTATTGCCAATCAGAATTCATTACCATTACTACCGGGTAAATCCGTAAAGTCAGAAGTCCAAATCAGTAAGGTAAGCAGTATTTGGAAGCCGCAACGCTTACTCATCTGGACTGCGTATCGTGCCGATGGAGTCACGGATCAAACATTTGTGCGCAGCAGTACCTATTACATTCCACCACTTTATCCGATTGCCCTATCGATCATCGTACTGGCGCTGGTAGTAACTAGGCGCCGTTGGCAATCTCGCCTGCGCATCAAATCAAGAATACAGATGCTTATTCGGAAAGATGCGCCTGCTAGTGACAATAGTAACGCAGCACAATTGAAGCAAACAATACTACCCGAAGCACCGGCAACTACTATTTCTATATCGGCGATGTCCGTTCCAATTTCAGAAGTTGAGCCGTCCGTGTCAACTACAATGGCTGAGTCCAGAGTCCTCAAGCCAAAAAGAAGGTCTATCCCAAAATCAAGGACCGCTAGTAAAGCAACTTTATCGGCAAAAGAACTCAATTCGAATCCTAAAAAAGTCATTAAGCCTGCTGCTCTCAAGGCTACTAAAACTAAAATAGCTCGTGTACCGACGATGCCAGCCGGACAGCCTGAAACCGCCCAAAACCTGCTGACATTAGCTACGCTTCAACAGCGAACAACCCACATTGAGCCAAAGGCTAAACCGGCTACTAAAAAAGTCAAAAACCCACCAAAAAAGACCACCAAAAAACCGACTCAAAAACGTACACCAAAACCACGCTCCTAACAGATACAATAATCGCCGTTTAAAGCTTGAGCTTAATGGGTATTAAGCGTACAATAAATGGTAACGATGAGGCAAAAATACAAACAGCTGTTCGTATGTTTTGGGATATTGGTAGCAATTACCGCTGCTGTATCTGTTATTACGCCGGCAAATACTAACGCGGCCGTTAATCAACAGATAAATTTTCAAGGTAAACTTGCTAATCCCGATGGTACAAATGTCACCGATGGAAACTATTCCATCGTTTTTAGCATCTATTCTGTGGCCTCAGCTGGTACGGCAATCTGGACTGAGACGCAGGGCACCGTGGCTGTCAGTGGTGGTAATTTTCAGGTACAGTTGGGCAGCGTGAACACAGCTCTTGCAAGCTTAGTCGACTTCAACACTACCCCGTTGTACCTCGGCGTCAAAATCGGAACTGACGCCGAAATGACGCCCCGTGTGCAGTTCACTGCCGCACCGTATGCTCTTAATTCCGATAAGCTCGGTGGTCTGAACAGCTCTGGTTTTATTCAGATCGGCCCAGGCAGCGTTCAGAACGATGGTACCACCAACGCTAGCGTCTTCCTGAACAAGACCGCTGCCTCTGGTAATATCTTGCAGCTGCAGAAAAACGGTGCCGATATCGCTGTCATCGATAACACCGGGAGCACGACGTTTGGCCAGGCTACTAAAGTCCAGAACGGGACGTATACCAGTGGTCTATTCCTTATTAATAACGGCCTGACGAGCGCTACACCGGCCTTTCCGAATGCCTACTCGCCATCCTTAGCAGTGCGCTCTAGCCAAACTTCCGGCTCACGGCCCCTATTCTTAGGCTACGATGATGGAACTGGTACCGGCTGGGCCTCGTACATCAACGCTGGTGCTTGTGGGTCATTCACTACGATGTGTTTCAACTTCGGTGTCGGTGCGACCAATACGGTGGCACTCGAGAATTCCGGCACCAACCTGTTTGTCGGCGGTGGTGACGACGGCAACTTCACGAATGTCATCTTCAAAAACACTGGCAGCGTGATCGTAGGCTCGCAGACGACGGATGCAAATCAAGTATTGCTGCAACCCGACTCTTTCAGCACCTTAGCCGACACCGCAACCTGTACTACTACTACAAACCAAGGTGCCATGTATTACAGCACCGCCACCGGCGGCATGCGGGCCTGTATCAATGGTGCTTGGGAGGATCTCATCTCTACGGGCGGACTTGGCCTACTAGCCTACGGCGTGGTCCCTGACTCCGCGAATGCTGGCACTCCTGGCGATATCGCTGGCGTCAGCAACTACAGCAATAGCCCTTGCAAAGTTGTCTGGACCGCCACGCAGCAGGTCACCGTCTCGCCCTGCGTGGTATTCTCTGGCGGTCGTAAACTTGTCATTCCATCAACGGCACTGTCGACGACTGGGTTAGCCGCCAATGTATACGCTAATATATGCATTAGTACTCCTGCCGGCGCGGTTACCACAACTGGATTGCCAGTGCTGCTTACAGGCAACGCAACTGAGACTAGCGCAACACTACCGGTCTTTTCCGCTAACAACCCAGTAGCTTGCTTTGCAACCGTTAGGGCGAGCGCTACGGCTGGCAACGTTGGATTCATCTGGGACACTCGAACATTCACCAATACGCAGAAACAATTCGCAACCATAAACTCAGTCAACAATGCGGGCTTCATAGTCGTCGGCACGACGACTATGGGCGTAACTCAGACAGTTGCTACCGTCACCACCGGCCCGATCCGCGGCATTGTGGTCGCAACAGCCGGTACCGCATCAACCACTACCGTAAACGCCATCATCGCTAGCGTGGGACCGGCGTTCGTTAAATTCCCATCTGGTGCTACCGCCACACCGAACAATGTACTCCAGACGAACACCACAGCTGGCTACGGCACATCAAATGCCAGCCCGGCGATAGGCGCGTATCTGGTCGGCGGTCTACTCATGTCATCCATAAGTACCAGCTGTACAACCACCAACACCCTACTGAGTGCATGTCAGTACTCGCCGCTAGTCGACTTCCGTCCAAGCCGTTAAGCTAGCACGATGACTAAACGACGCCTACTTATCAGCAGTACAGTCATATTCATGATAGTCGCCGGGAGTGTCGCATGGTCTAGTTTCAATCGCTCAGCAAAGCCATCATTACCCCTCTCAATTACGCAGCAGGCCTCGTTCATTGGCTATGTGCCATCTAGCGATTGGATAGTTGATTCGCCGGCAGCAACCTATCAGAACGGCGTACTAACTTTTACTGCTTATCGGAACGGTAATACCTTGACGATCACCGAGCAGGCAACACCTCCTATATTTAATGATGTGCCGCAATACTTTTCGACCCTGACCGACCGACTTAACCGCTACAGCACAATCGGTACTGCCATCGGCCAGGTACACCTGACAAAGCCCAAGGAGCTCAATGGCGACCAGCAGGCCGTTCTGAACAGTAACGGTACCCTGCTGTTTGTCCACCCGAAAATAGGCATGAGCGATGATGATTGGCGACGCTTCTTCAACAGCGCCCAAACGATCAAACCGAATTAAGTGCAAGACTAGTTTTGGCTGGTTGTGCCTGGAACCAGTAGCGGCTTGACCAACCCATAGATCGCGTCGGTCCACAATGTGTACTGTTTGCCGGAAGGTTGTAAACCATCAAGCGCTATCAGACTCGTGTCATCGGTCACTCGCTGACTGATTGAGAATATATCAGCAACCGGCAAGCCTCTTGTCTTTGCTTCAGACATAACAATTGCATTAAAGCGTTTAATCCCAGCCTCGGACTCGGCAGGCTGGCCATACCGGGCGCCAGTTGGTGTTTTGCCATAATCTGGAATCGTCACCAGCAAAACCTTTGTACGATCTGATAATTGGGCCTGCACTGCATCGAGTATGTACAGCAGGTTCTTTTGAAACGTCTCCGCCTTCACGCCCTGCACATAATCGTTCACACCAATTTGCACAGTTACAAAGCTCGGTTTTGTCTGTTTGAGCAGCGGCAGTTCTTTATCAATCAGATCCTGCGTCGTGTAGCCAGTAACTGCTGGATTGGCTACAATTTACATCGACACAGTATCTTTTTGAAGGCGAGCTACCAGTTGATTAGGCAAGCGGTCTGATACATTTACCGATTCGCCTATGGTATACGAGCCACCAAGAGGCAAATATCGAATAACGTTTGGATCTGCCGTTTGCTCGAGCGATTGAACATTCTCAGCGTCACTACTTTTGGGGCTATCGTGGCCACGATTCAGCAAAATAATTCCAAAAGCAACAAATGCAATCACGCCAAGGCTGATAAGTAGTATTTTTGGTGTGCTCATATAAACCCAGCATGGCACGCCCAGCACTAGCCAACAGAGGAGTTTTTTTGTATAATGAGCAGCTGTAGCCAAACATTAATGGGGATTGGCCAAGTGGTAAGGCAGTGGATTCTGGTTCCACGATCGGGGGTTCGAATCCCTCATCCCCAGCCAATTTTTGTTTTCGTTACAAAGAGCCATCGTATTGCATGGTTCTTTTATTTTCAACCGAAGTTCTTTGTCATTTAGCTCCAAGTTCGAAAGTACCAAACTGATGAGTTCTCGTTTTTCGTGATTTTCTGAGTTTT
>JACMPA010000033.1 GCA_014377695.1 Candidatus Saccharimonadota bacterium | reverse complement strand
GTGACCCAAGGCGCATGCGGTGTTAATGTACAATTAAATGCCTCTGAAGTCGATCTGGCCCAGAATCTGATCAGTTACCTTGACGCTACAATCGAACGCGCTGCTACAAGTGTGGGTGCTCGCTACGTCGACTCACAGTATGCGTTTGCTGGCCACCGTTTGTGTGAGGCAAGCTCGAATAGTATCGCAATGAACGGTATTACGGCTGGCAGCGACAGGGGTGCACTGGGCGTTAAGTTCCTGGGGTCCGAGACATACCATCCGAATATCTTAGGTCACCAGCTACTGGCTCAAAGTGTCCTAAGTAAAACCAACAACCTTAGGCAAGCAATGCCCTTAGCCAACGACAGTCTAACAACGTTAGCGTTAAATGACCCACTGACCCTAGCGCTTCTCGGTAACTATCCGAACTCAGGCCATGCTCAGCCGGCTGTTGTTACGGTTGCTAGCGATGCTACCAATGGCACTGCCTATAGATCAGTTGGTACCAGTATTTCCATAGGGAGCACATACGGGCTGAAACCAGCTAGCGCCTATCAGGCCTCATTAGATGGCGATCCTATTGGCAGTTTAGGAACTTTTGCCACAGATGGAGCCGGTAATCTCGATTTCATTTTGACGCTACCTACTGGTACTGCGACCGGCTATCGCACACTCATCATTACCGGCGTCAACATAGCTGGTCAATTGGTGGAAGTGAACACTACATTCTATGTTGCAGCATCGTCTGATGATTTTGACGGCAACGGTATACTTAATACGCAAGATAAGTGTCTAATTATTCCAGGTAGCGGCATAGATAGTGATGCAGACGGCATCGATGATGCCTGTGACCCGGTAATCGGCGACGCGCCTGCGGTTACAAATCTAGGCCAGGTCCACCTAAATCCTAATACGATCGAGATTGTGAATCCGGGCCGACCTTAGCTTCTGGCGCCTAGCTGATCATTAATAATTGATTGAAGCTTAGTTCGAAATAGCTCTGGGGAAAACTCAGCTGCTTTGGTTTGCAGCACTGATCGTTGATAGGTCGATGGATCAAAGCTCAGCAAGGCTGTTTTGAGCGATTCAACGATTCGTTCAGCAAAGAATTCGCCAGTCTGGCCGGGCACGACGTAGTCGAGTGAGCCACCGGCCCGGTAGGCGATAACTGGCGTACCGGCTGCCATAGCTTCGACTGGTGTGATACCGAAATCATCGAGGCCAGGGAAGACCAATGCAGTGGCGCTACCGAACTCCTTCTCGAGCTCTGCATCGGAAACTCGGCCGAGGAAGGTGACAGTTGGGCCGGCGAGTGAAACGAGCCGGGCGTGGTCCGGGCCATCACCGATAACGCGAAGCTGCAGTCCAAGCTCGGTGCAAGCCTGGACGGCTAAGTCGAAACGTTTGTACGGCGTTTGGCGACCGGATATCTGGAAGCCGGAACGGGGTAGTTCCTGATTTTCAGGTTTACCAAACCGTGCCGTATCAATCGGTGGAAAGACGACGGTCGAATCACGACCATAATACTTCTTGATCTCGGCTTGGATATGAGTCGAGTTCGCAATGATATAATCAGGCCGCTTTGCAGCCTTGAGGTCCCAGCGGCGCAGGGGAGCGGCAAGCAGTTTTAGCCCGATGCGCGCCAACGGGTCAAGCGCGCCGAAGCCCGGGTGCGCCATATATTCATCATAACGACTCCAGTAGTAATGCGTCGGTGCGTGACAATAGTTAACATGTAAAGTTTTCCGGAATTTACTACCATCGCGTTGTTGCACATTCCGCTCCGCACTCGCCGTACCTTCATGTACGACTCCTTTGCGGTGCTCACGTGCGCCTAGCGCTGCCAGCAAATCCGAAAAACTTTTTTTAGGCTTTTTATTTACTCGTATGCCTTTTGCTTCAGCTCCGGAAGAACTTATTACGAGGTCGTAGTCGTCGAACTTAAGATTCTGGAACCACAATATGCGCAAGAACGGGATAAATTTACGGATCGCGCCTAGATGCTGCAACCAACCCGTTATCACCTTACCGTCCAAGCGCTTACGCCACTCATCCGTACAATATGAAGTGTAAATTGGGGCCTCCGGATACAGCTTGTGGAGTTGTTCGACGACTAATTCGGCACCACCACCCAGCAGCCAATCATGAACAATCGCAACTCGCAGGGGCTTATCTGCTGTGCTCATGAATAGCGATCACTGCCGCGGATGATGCGCTCTAACACCACGCGAACGGTCTTCACTAGGATGACGAAATCAAGCCAAAGGCTCCAGTTCTGCACGTAATACAAATCAAGCTTACGGCGTTCTTCGAAGCTAATACCGGGACGCCCCGAGACCACCGCTAGGCCGGTCAGGCCGGATTTTACGCTCAGTATCAGGTTCTTTTTGGCGTACTGTTCAATTTCGGCGGCATCGAGCGCTCGTGGGCCGACTAAACTTATTTGGCCGCGGAAGACACTCCAAATTTGGGGTAACTCATCGAGGCTGGACAGGCGTATAAATTTGCCGACTTTCGTAACGCGCGGATCGTTTGCCAGATAATCACCGTTTGCTCGGTATTCTTTGAGTAAATCGAGTCGGCCGAGCAGTTTAAAACTCTCGTCAGTCGGCACGCAGTACTTCCAATACATGCTCCGAAATTTCAGTATTTTGATGCGGGTACCAAAGCGCGTGACACGCGTTGTCCGGTAAAAAATTGGACCACTTGGATCGGTTATTTTTACCAGAGCGGCGACAACTACCCACAATGGAGCGGAAAGCACCAGTAATACGAAACCGAATAGTAAGTCGCTCAGACGTTTGACGATCCGTCCCCAACCAAACAATGCCGTCTGCCGCACATTAATAACTGGGACGGAGTTACGGAACAACTCAACGTCGATATTACCGACGAACAACTCACTGTTCCCCGGTACAAACCGGTAATTGATGTGATTTTCTTGGGCATACGTCAGAATCTCGGCATTACGGGGCTCATCGGCATATAATTCCGTCTGGATTATGCCATGGATGTCGATCGAGGCGCTCTGCAAATACTCATTAAAACTTGAGAAAGTCCGAATTGGGGCATCCCCAACGTATTTTTTGCCACCGATGACGGCCATTACCTTATAGCCCGAGGCTTTGCTATTCGCGAGCGAGCGAATTAGCTCGCCTGTCATGACGGTGTTACCCACTAGCACGACCTTGGTCAGACCAATGTCAAAGCTAAATAGCTCGGTGCGAATGAGGCGGGCAATGTTTCGCAGAATAATTAGAAACACAAATGCCAGAACAAACCCGTAAATCGGGACTAGTTTAGCCGGGAATATTGGATTAACAGATGCAAAGTTCCAAAATATAACGAACAGCATGCCCGTAAAGGAACCAACTAAGAGTCGGGCAACTTCGCTGAAGCGGCGCTCGTAAATACTACTGTTGTATAAGCCTAATAGGGCAAAGATGACAATCCAGAAGGGCAACAGGCTCAAAAAAACGATGAGGTAGGTGTGGCCGCTGATTGGGTTGGCGACTGGGACGGCGCTGTCGGCTCGCAGCAAGAAGGCGCCGATGAACGCAGCGATCAGAGCCAGGAAATCCAGAATTACGAGGCAAAAGTTGTAAACGAGAGATGCATTATTCTTCATAAAAGCGAATGTGTGATTTTGAGCGACGGATTATTACGAACGAAGCTATATAATGATTGTACCACTCATGACCACTAGTCAACTCAAAGCCACACACTCCAAAATCCCTCGCTTAATTGCACTCAGCATGGCTAGTATTATCATCGTCATGCCATTTCATGCCTTTTTGACGGTTTGGTTGAGTAGTATCTTCGGCCATTACACACTGCTACGCCTCTGGAAAGAACTACTACTAGTAGCACTAGTTGTAAAGGTGTTGTACATACTGGCGCTGGATACTTCGCTACGACATAAGTTTGTGACTAGCCGCCTCAACCAATTGATCTTGGTGTACGTTGTGCTGACATTCATCTGGGGCAGCATTGAACTATTGCTCGATACCGTAACGCCCAAGGCTTTCGGCTATGGCTTGCTCTCTAACCTGCGCTTCCTGGCGTTCTTCCTGGTAGTGTGGGTCGGGGCCAGTAAGGCGCCACAGGCTTTCACCAGCTGGCCGAAGTGGGTGCTGTGGCCACTGGTTGTCGTTATAGTCCTCGGGCTGCTGCAATACTTTGCACTGCCGTACGATTTCCTAAAACACTTTGGTTACAGCGACCAAACGATTTTTCCCTACGAGACAATCAATAATGACGTGAATCATCTGCGGGTATTTGCGACGCTTAGGGGAGCAAACCCACTGGGAGCATACCTAGTGCTCGTGCTAAGCATTTTGCTGGCAGTTTGGCGTCAGCGGTTAAAGGGCTGGCGTGCAGTTGTACTATTTGGTGCAACAGCCGTGCTGTTCCTGACTTTTTCGCGTAGTGCCTGGATCGGGCTCGCGTTGAGCATGGCTGTAATTGCTTGGGTGAGCTGGAAATCAGAACGAGCCAAACGGCTTGGACTGGGCCTCGTTGCAGTAGTGCTGATAGCGATTGCTGGTTTCGGCTTTGCGCTCCGGAACAATACGACTGTCCAGAACATTGCCTTTCATACAAACGAGAAGTCGACAATTGCAACCTCGAGTAATGATGGTCATGCGTCGGCACTGAAGGCTGGCCTCAAGGACATCGCGAGTGCACCGCTCGGCAAAGGTATCGGCAGTGCTGGACCGGCCTCGGTCTATAACGATGGCAAATCGCGTATCGCCGAAAACTACTTCATCCAAGTTGGCCAAGAGGTCGGCTGGGTCGGTATGCTGCTCTTCTTAGCAATTACCAGTTACTTGGCCTACGAACTCTGGCGTCGCCGAGATGACTCGCTGGCGCTCGGACTACTCGCTGCGCTCGTCGGTCTGTCATTTGTGAACCTACTTTCGCACGCCTGGACCGATGACACACTGGCTTATTTGTTCTGGGGTCTAGCTGCCGTTGCGCTTGCGAACAAACCCATGAAGCAGGTACAGTAATTCGGAATGTTCGGATTATTTAGCGCACTCATCCTCCGCGGTGACAAGTCATATTGGGAAGCGGCCGCACAGGCCGCTAAATACATGGTCGGCGGCGGTGTGTACTTTTGGTCAGCTTACGCCATCTTTGCTTTATGCTACAGCGGGTTGCATTGGTATTGGTTACCAGCCAAAATGCTCGGTGACGTCGTGGGGTGGGCTCTAAATTACTTCATCCAGCGTTATTGGGCCTTTGCCGGCCAAGCCCACCTGAGCGAGATGAATCACGCTGGTCGGTACATCGCCATCGAAGCGGTTGGCTTTGTCCTAGATTATGCCATCATTGGCGGCCTGCGTGCAGTTGGCGTAAGTCCATACGGCGGCTTTTTCATCTCGGCGGCTTTCTTCAGTATCTGGAGCTACCTGTGGTACAAATATTGGGTCTTCCCCGAAAACAAAGAGATGATCAAAGCCGAGCAAGTCGAAGCGGCGTGAAAGTTGAAGCTGCACCAAATGCGCTTTGCTTGTAACAAGGGGCTTCGCTGCATCTCCAGTACAACCTAACCTCATCTGTGGCATAATAAAAATATGAACGAAAAGCAAACACCGGATACAGTTACGGTTCGGCCAACCAAAAAACAACGCGAGATCTTAAGTTTTATCGAACAATTCATCAATGAGCATGGCTATAGCCCGAGCTATCGAGAGATCATGAGTGGTCTGCAGTACACCTCGGTTGCGACTGTATCGCTGCACGTCAACAGTCTCATTAAGCGGGGACATTTGCGGAAGCGCGACTTCAGCGCTCGTTCGCTCGAAGTCGTCACAGCTGGAGATAACCTGGTAAAGGCTATTACGACCAATCTAATCGCCCCAGCTGACGAGAAATGGCTCGTGAGTCGCATCGAACACTCGTTTGCGCAGCTGGAGGCTACTAGCGGTCCAGTTCCTGATGACGAAATCGATAACCTTCATATCCTGATAGCTGCTCTCAAAATCCTTGGATTCGAAGGTGCCGCCCAAAGTTTCGCGGCCCGCTTGGCGACTCTAAAGAAGCGTATCTGAGCCCGCATAAACGTGCAGTGGTGCCGCGCGCCTGTACAGGGTATAATGATTATGTTAAATGATAATTTAAAAATATGTACCGCTTAGGCGAACGCGAAAACCATCACCGAAAAGTTTACATCCTCTTGGCTGTATTCGTCGTCATGATCGCCGGTTTGGGCTTTGCTGCCAAGCAATTCTTCACAGCCGATACCCAAATCAGTAATACCGCCACCGCCACGATCACGAACGTCACGTATGAACAAACCAAGCTGCGGACAATCGACGAGCCGTCATTTACGATGACTATACCAGCCAGCTGGAAGCTGAGTAGTATGTACGCTGAAGTGCCAAAGCCGACATACATATTTCAAGGAACTGTCGGTGAGGACAAAAACCGCTGGATCAGCGTTTTTGTCGACACGCCGCTACCATCGTTCGCCGTCAACCGTGCTTTGCGCATTCAGTCGAACGGTCCACAAATCAGTGTCATTGGTTCAGTATCTGACAACTGTACGTCGTTCACTGGTGCGGCTAGTACACAGACTGGTAAATCACCCGCTAAATGGGAAACTATCGATTTTATCTGTGATTCTGGGAATTATGAGCGCGACGTTGTTGGGGTGGTTTCGCCGGACGGCCTGAATAATGTTAATGTGGCCAGTACAGTAAGGGGCAGTCATAAGTACTTCTTTACCTATACCGATAATAGTGACCAGCACGATTACAGCACCTTTACCGAATCACTTAAGTCATTTAAAGCCAAATAGTCCGCGCGTGGTTGGCATATTTTGGCCCGCACTCTTCCGCTCCGATGCTCATGTACTTTTTGTACACTCTGCTTCGGTGCTCAGCCTCTGAACCAAACTACACTCAACCACGTGTGGCCTTAGATGTAGCCACTGTTTTGCGGTCAAAAATACTATATTTCGCAAACGGAAGAAGTAGCAAGTTTACTTGATACTTCTGAGTATTGTGAAATATACAAACCGTATATCTAGCGTATCGCGCTAGTGCTACACTACTAGGGAATTAACAAATTAGCTGGAAGTGTGGTGAGAATCCACGGCAGTGCCGCTACGGTAATGCTCTTGACAAAAGGTGTGTAATGTACTATTAAAACACACTTTGTCAAGAGATGAGCCCGATACAGCTTCGTAAAGTCTCCCGAGCAGGAGCAGCGCGTCGATTTTGACCCTCTGTTTCCAAATATCAACCGGGAGCAGAGGGTATTTTTATGGCCGAAGCAGCCGTTCAACCGATACAGCTTGAGCACTATGGTGCGTCAGTAGTCGATAGTTTTCAACTTATTCAGGGTGAATTTCAGTCTGGTCAGCCGGTTGAGTATCAGCCCCCTCACGTACGGGTTGTTGATCAAACGCTCGCTGACGCCATTGAACTTGCGATGCGAGCCACAGTCGATTCGCGAACTTTGCGCCCCTGGCTATCCGTTGATGAGCTGCCAAGCATAAAAGCCAAACGCGACATTTGGGATACAGACTCACACGCATTAGTAGCCGAACGCAAAGAACTACTAAACGCTGGCGAATTTTCGGCCGTGCCGTATGCATTTAATGTGCTCTCGACCGCCAAAAAAGTCCTCGATTCTACGCCGGTCCCAGGCAAAGAGAGCACTAAGTATGACCGACTAAAGCAGGGCTTCTATCTCGATTGTCACCGACACCGTGATGAGGCACGACGTCGTCTAACCTGGGAGTACTTTGCTGAAGTTGAACAGCCCTTTGATGAGCAGCACGATAGCTTCATGTACGGTGACTACGTGCTCAAAGACGTTGTAGACAATGGTCTGAGCCCAGTTGGGTCAGAAGAAGTTGGGCTGGACGTGTTAATTGCTAACAGACGCGAAGAATACACGAGTGCTGAAATCGCAAAGCTTGGTCGGTTGATGCTTGATCATGCAGGCGTGGAGTTTACCAGCAAGCAACTGACCATGGTAACAATATCCCAGGTAAAAAACTCTCCACAGACAATGATATGGGCTCACCGTTTTGACCCTCAGCAAAACCGACGATTCCATGAGCAAGTCGGTTTTACTAAAGAGTACATAACCCATGATGTAATTACGGAGTTTATTAAGCAAAAAGGTGTTATATCACCCAGCGATTCACCTAGTGAAGTGGATGTGCTAGACATCCAGTCGCTTAGCTTAGATGGCGATGGTGTGCTGGATGTAGTGCAGTCTCTCGACACTATCGCCTCTGCTACAAGCGGTAAGAATATCTTTATGGGCGAGGAAGTCGCAGCCGATTTCGCAAAGGATTACAGTGCTGTGCCAGCCGAATCAGCTAAGCGACAGCTGGGGAATGAAGAACAAGTTGATGAGTTGATGACTGAAATCCTCAGACTTGCCGAAGCACGTACCGACGATTGGCTGGCCAACAGCTTAATAGATACTTTCGTAACCAACATGCTGCTAGACGGCGTGAAGAACGATCCTGCAGCTGCTCGTAATATTTTTGGCCCGGATACTGCCTTTACCATTCAGCGTTCAATTAATGAGCGTCAGCGCGGTAACTACGAGCTCGCCGACCAACTTATTGTTCAGGCACGGAGTGAGGCTCCCGTCGCCACGGTATGCACGGGGGGGAGCTGTGGTCTGGTTGAGGTCAACCTGCTCAGTACTGATGCTAGTAAAGCTCGTGAGCTAGGACTTGGATCCGGCCTTCTAAAGGACACGGTGCGAAAGTGCAAAAATCCAGGGTGTGGTGCAAAGAATATTCTGTACGACGATAAGGGCAACAAAGCTTGCACTACATGCGGTTCAAAACAAATCAAAGGTAAAGTTACGATTACTACTAAACAGCAATCGGCATAAGTTTCACGAGTTGAATGCCAATTAACGACTATACTTAGTAGGATGATCAAAACTCAACGCATTGGCATTTATTCAGGTACATTCAACCCAGTTCACGCCGGGCATATTGCCTTTGCCTTGCAGTCGATGAAGGTGGCCAAGCTGGACAAGCTGTATTTTTTGCCGGAACGTCGACCACGGTCCAAGAAACACGTGGAACATTTTGGCCACCGAGTGGCGATGCTCAAACAAGCGGTCAAGCCCCATCCAAAATTTGAGGTCCTCGAATTGAATGACGTCAGCTTTTCGATTCAGCGCACGCTGCCCAAACTCGAGATTATGTTTCCAGACACGCGACTTGTATTTATCGTCGGTTCTGATGTTGCCGAGCACATCGGGCAGTGGGACTACCTGGAACGTTTATTTGCGACTAGCGAGATATTAGTGGGAATTCGAGACATACACGATGCCGAGCATTTACAAGGCGTAATTGCTGATTGGAAAGTTCAACCCCTTCAGGCTCATATTCTGGAAAGCCACGCTGCAAATGTATCCTCCAAGAAGGTACGCGAAGCTCTGCAAGCTCGAACCACAATTGAAGGCCTGCTTGCAAGTGTCGCCAGATACAGTGACCACAACTGGCTGTACGTATCGTTGGCCTAAATTTGTTGACAACCATGAGCATTTTGGCTACAATGCAAACATCTTGAATCTGCGGAGTGCGAGAGCCGCCCGAAGAGAGAAACAAAAATCCAAAAATTTAACAAAAACAAAGTCAATAGCTTGCTATAGTGGTGTTCGACAGAGACCCGCTAGAGCTGGCCGTGTCGTGGAGAGGAATAATCATGTCAGTAAAAATCAAGCACACCAACACCAGGGCAACTCGGGTAGAGGTTCAAATTCGCCGTCCCAAGTGGCAAGAATTTTTGCACTACTAAGATGAGATATGCCGGTCCGACACCAGCAGCGAAAGCTGCTGAGAGGAACGGTTTATTCAGGAGGACTGTCTTTGCAGTACCTTATATTACAGCTCGGCAAAGCCGAGCTGTTTCTAATTTAAGGATTCATTTTTTGAATCAGAGCGGCTAATTGTTCAATCTCAGCGTCGGCTAACCCATTAAACATGTCTGGGCTGGTGCCGGCGATATCGGCAATAAGTTTTTTCTGAACAGTCCGACCGGCTTCTTCCAGGTGAATAAGTTTTATGCGCCGGTCATGTGGGTGCGGCTGGCGCGAGACCAGCCCTTTTTGTTCTAGTCCATCGACGATACCGGTTACATTGCTTGCGTCGCAATCGTACTGCTTGCAAAGTTCGGTCATCGAGCGTTCGTCGCGCGATTTAAGCGACAGCAAGGTAAGGGCTTGAACACCAGTCAAACCATGCTCCACGGCGACAGTAACGATGTGCTGCTTGGTCTGCATCAGGAACGCAACGAGTGCATAGTAAAAATCGTCAGATGGTGTTTTATTCATAATTAAGTGATTAATGCTTGACAGTGTCAAATATCTAGATTTACAATGATTAAGTAATTTAAATTCTACTCTAATGTACTAGTACTAGCAATAGGAGGCTCAACATATGGCACTAGGCAAAGCAAAAGGCAATAAGTCCGGTGGTACCAGCCACTGGCTGATACTCATCGTCCTGGCTTTAGCCCAATTTATGATCGTTCTAGACGTGTCTATCGTTAACGTCGCGCTACCTGCGATCCAAAAAGCGTTTAATATGTCGCAATCAAACCTACAGTGGATTGTTACGGCGTATACATTGATATTCGGTGGCTTTTTGCTGCTTGGTGGTCGTGCCGCCGATCTGTTCGGTCGCCGCCGTTTATTCCTTATCGGCATCGCCCTATTTGGCGTCGCTTCGTTACTTGATGGCTTAGCTCAATCGGGAACTATGCTTATTGTCCTGCGAGGCCTCCAAGGTTTTGCTGGGGCGATGATGTCACCAGCTGCGTTGTCGATCGTTTTAGTAACGTACAAAGAAGGCCATGAACGTAACGTAGCCTTATCTGTATGGGGTGCGGTTGCGTCTGGTGGCGCTGCTGCCGGAGTCCTGCTCGGGGGTATTTTGACCGAATATCTTGGTTGGCGCTGGAATTTCTACGTAAATGTTCCAGTTTCGATCGCCGTCTTTATAGCCGCACTCAAACTCCTGCCAGCCCACGAGTCAGAAGAATCTCACAACAATCTCGATTTGCCAGGCGCAATATCGATAACGGCTGCCCTCATGTTGCTCGTCTACGGCCTCGTGGAAGCGCCTACCAATGGGTGGTTAGCAGCGAGTACGCTACAATTCTTTGGACTCAGCATTCTGCTCTTCGGCTTCTTTATTGCCAATGAACTCAGTGCTAAGCACCCGCTCATACCGCTCGACATATTCAAGGTTCGTAATATTGCTGCATCAAACCTGATGCAGCTGCCAATTACAGCCGGTCTATACTCGATGTTCTTCTTTACCTCGCTCTACGTCCAAACAGTACTCGGGTACTCACCAGTTAAAACAGGTTTGAGCTTCTTGGTCATCCCAGTGTCGATCGGCATTGCTGCAACGCAGGTACCACGTTTAATCCAGAGGATCGGTTTTAAGCCAATTCTGATGGTAGCTCCACTGATTGTTGCCAGTGCTCTCTTCTACTTGGCTCACATTCGAGTGGATGGCAATTATGTCAGGGATATCTTGCCAGGATTCATCCTGATGGGCCTCGGCATGGGTGCAACGTTTGTTGCACTAACCATCGCCGCCACCAGTGGCGTCGATGCGAAGAAATCCGGTTTGGCTTCGGGTATTTTGAATACCTCACAGCAGATCGGTGGCGCACTTGGCCTGGCAATTCTAACCGGCATTGCTACTTCTACGAGCTTGAGCTATATCAAGAACCTTAACGGTGCCCCAAATAGATTGGCAACGCTCACTGCTCAGGTCAATGGCTATCACGCAGCATTCTACGTTGGTGCGTGCTTCATGATTGGTGCTGCCATCATTGCGGCAGTGCTCCTTAAGCAAGAGAAGGTAGACCCAGAAGCGGCTGCAGTCTCCATGCACTAAGCCACTAGTTCGTATTGTATCTCAATATAATAGCCGCTCAACGAGCGGCTATTATATTTGTCGGTAGTTGGTCCAGGTAGGACACAGAGTACTAGCCTTTGGCTTGTTCCTTTTCCTTGGCTTTGATGGCAGCGTCAAATACTTGGGTGAACTCTTTGAGGGAGTAACCAGGTTTTACCTGTTTGCCATCAATAATGAAGGTTGGTGTCGACTGCTCAAACCCAGTCTTTTTGAAGGCAGCAAGATCAGCGTTGATTGAGTCATTTACGGCACTCGTTGCATAGTCAGCTTTGAACTTCGCGGTATCAAGGCCGATACTCTGAGCATACCCTACGAAGTATTTGTTGAGGGCGTCACCACTCACGACCCAACCTGACTTGCCGTTTGGATCTTGGACTTCGTAATTTTTGTCATGCATTTCCCAGAATTTACCTTGGATTGACGCGGCGTCGGCAGCGCGAGCGCCGG
>JACMPA010000032.1 GCA_014377695.1 Candidatus Saccharimonadota bacterium | reverse complement strand
GTTCCAGCATGGGACATCCAACGCAGGCTTCAGGTATATCCTGGGCCGGCGGGGTGATTGGATCAAGTTCACTCATAAAATTAATTATAACACAAACACGTGTAATACGCAACTATTCGGCGCTGAATTCCACTTCCAAACACAACACTACCACTTCGCTTCAAAGACTTCTCCTGGGCAGCGCACGTTTACCCAGCCGCCCGCTGCGCTGGGGGCTGTGACTAACGACCGAACCGTTCGTATAGTCCAACAATCAGAAACAAATAAAATAGCCCTCGGCGAGGAGGGCTATTTTATTTGGCTCTCTGTAATGATGGATGTTAGAACTGCGGTACTTGCTATTTGATACGTGTGAAGCCAAGCATAGGACCAGTTTTTAGGTGATTGTGATTCAATCTAATAAGACATTGCTGGCCATCGAAAACAATGTTAGGAGTATATTGATCCTATAACCCCACTAGCTGACTCAATATATCGGCTGCCCTTAGTGGACGAGCTTTGCAACTATTCCGATATGTACGTGCCTAACAAATACGCTACATTAACACGGTATGCACGTTAAGTTGTTGATTCTAAGGCATAATCTATGATCTTATCCCAGAGAACGTTAGGTTTTACGCCCAAAGCTTTCCAGAGCTTAGGGAATGAGCTGTCGTCACGAAAGGCAGGTAGCGTGTTAAGCTCATTGACAAGGATCCTACCGTCATTAGTTAAGAACATGTCTATGCGAGTATAGCCACTACACATTAGGACTTGGTATGCCTTTATGGCAGTATGCTTTATGGCTTCGGTTACGTCTGCAGAGAGATTGGCAGGAATTTGCGTACTGGCTGAGCTGCTTCGAGAGTATTTGGCGTCATAGGTAAAGAATGCGTTATCGCCTACATCTATAAGGCTTACAGCACTCGCCTCTGGCGTGGAGTTACCAATAATGCCACAGCCAACTTCTACTCCATCAACAGCACGTTCAAGGAGAATCTTGTGATCATATGACAACGCGTTGGAGAGTCCAGTGTCAAATTCTGCTTCATTAGTAGCTTTCATGACACCAATGGATGAGCCCTGGCAGGCAGGTTTAATAAAGATGGTGCCACCTAAAACTTCTTTGGCCGCTGCGTAGCTTAGATTTGAGTCACCTTTGCAATACAGAAGATATTCGGCAACAGCGATATTTGCCTGAAGGAGGAGACGCTTAGTGACTTCTTTATCCATGCAGATGGCTGAACCGAGGATGCCACTGCCGACAACCGGTACGTGCAACATTTGTGCAACGCCTTGAATAGCGCCGTCTTCGCCGTTGCTGCCAAGCAATATGGGGAGGAGTGCGTCGGCATGAATAGTAGTACCGTCACTAGCGGTAATAGCGCCGGTGCCTAACCGAGGTGTATAAGTTACCTCAAACCGCTCGTCGTCTATCTGTGCGAACGACTCGACTTTCCACCATATACCAGCGGTATCAACATAGCAAAGCGCAATGTCATAGCGTTCTGGTTTCAATAAGGTAAAAATATAACGGGCCGAGTCGAGCGAGACTCTGTGCTCAGCCGATTCACCGCCAAATATAAAAAAAATTGTGGTTCGTGTCATAATGATCCTTTTACTGCCGACTCATTCGTTTATGGCTGCGTTCAACATGGGATGCGAAGGCTCCGGGAGCGTTAACGCCGAGGTAATAATGGGGAACCCGAAGGTTTGGTACAGCATTGGTTTCCAGCAGCGCGTAATTGCCCTCGCTTCGTTCAATGTAGTCAATACCATTGAGATATAAACCGCTGGCACGGGTGATTTTGGTTGCAAACTGGGTGAGTTCGGGCGGACAGCTGGTGGCCACAAATTCAGTCGTTACGCCTACCCCAGTTCGCCAGTCATTAGGAATCATGAGGTAGTTACTGAGCACCTCTGTATCACCAGCATAATTAGCTACGACGATACGGCCTACACCTCGTTTGAAAGGTATATATTTTTGCATAACGCGGTTAGTTACGTCCGCGTACGTGGTTGCTGCTTCGGCAGGTGTGAGTAATTCGGTGCCATGACTATACCAACCGAAGGGGTCTTTGATCACGACTTGTTCGTACGAGGCCATAGCTGCAAAGGCGGCGGTATTGTTAGTGCCATCTAAGTTTTCGGTATGTGGAATGAGGGCTGGAAACAATGCATGTGTTTTGCGCTTGTCGGAAGCTATTAGTGTTGCAAACGGGTTATCGACCAGCAGCGGTACAGTCTTGCCAGCTGCGCGGCGCTTTTGGATAGCATAGGCAAGGCTCATGAAGAAACCCGTATCAGTTATAGGGCTGCGGTCAATATAAACGTCACACATAAGCAGTTCGTCGGGTGTGGGTGGGTGTTCGGCCGACGCAAGAGTGACATGGTGACCAAGGCTTTCAAAAGCATCGATAATTAGGGGGGTGCTAGTCTTATCGAAGACTTCATCAGAGCGGGCTGAAGTCAGCAGAGTAATTTCTAAATTAGCCATGATAGTTGGCCTCGATGGTAGTGACAAAATCTTGTCTACGCTGGTTTGAAGCCTGAGCGCCGCTAAAATCAGCTAAAACATCAGGATCTAAATATGCAGGTAGATATAATTCGCCTGTCTTCGTTGGGTGGAAACCGAGAAAAGAGGCACCAGTTGCAGTTCCGCAAGTGAAAGTGGGGGTGATACCGAGCGCGCCGAGAATCGTATGTGCCAAAGGACGATCTCGTTCAGCGAGGGGTATTATAGGCTGCTCGCCACCGAGCGCAAGTCGCTTGCAAAGTATGAGCTCGGCGTTAGCTGCGCTGCCGCAGTTAAACCCCTGGTCCTGCTGATAAATGTCAGGATAGCCAATGTCCATTCCAATCGGCATGAAGTCATCATCGTATAGCCGTTGGCTTTTAATGTGTTGCATCATGGAGTATCCAACGACAAAACGAAACATGTCGCTATTTACAATGTGCTTCAGGCGTGCGTTGAAAATATCAGCGCCTAGTCCGGTGCTCCTATGTGTGGGGTCAACGACCAGTGTATTAAGAAGTGCATACTCATCAGTAACGTTATATCCGGCGTGTGCTTTTAAGGTGTTCCCATCGAATAGACCAAGCGAGACATAGTTACCATTAGAAATCTGCGCCACATATTGTGCTTGACCTTGATCTAAGAATGAGTGATTTGCATATACACGCGCCATCATATCAAAAAGCTGAGGCGCATCTCCGGCTTCAAGTGGTCGAATCATTTAGTAAACACCTCATAACGTGTAGGCCCGGGGAAATCGTAGAATGGGTATTTTTCCGCAACCACTGAGGCTGCGCCACGGTCTATAAGTTGAGGGCCAAAATTATTACCTGTTTCAATGTAGAAATGAAGCTTAGTACTACTTGCTTCAGCGGTTTCAAAAATAGAATCAACCGTGTCAGTAGCCAGACAGGCTCCTGTTACAATCGCGTCGTCACACTCGGCTAATGCGTCGAGAGTCCAGGCATTACCTTTATTCGTAATTGGTACGCCATACACTTCAGTGCCCTCTAGTTCTGGGCTCAGGTCTGAAACTTTAACTTCGATGTCTTTGGCGATCATGTCGCGAACGAACTGCGTAACGAGACCGACGAGTAATACTTTGTTACCAGATTTAACTTGTTCGGTCACGAGTTTAGACCTAAAATCTGCCTTTTCATTGTACGTTCCTTCATGCGTAAACTTATGCTGGGGTGCTCGTCCGTGGAGGCGATTATAAATACCATAGGTTGCATCCAGGAGTGATACGGCAAGAGGAAAATGCAGCTCACTAGGGTATTTAAGAATCTCAAGGGTGCTTCGGTTTACAACATCAAGGATCTGTTTTCCTTGAATGGGGGTGCCATTGTAGTATGAAAATCCCAATGCACCGCCATCTGTTTTCACAATATAGTAAGACAGGTCTGATAGTGGATCTTGCATGTCTGACTTACGATAATAAGTTTGTCCGGACTGAACATCATCGATAGTAATACCTTCACCGGCATGTAAAGCAGGTACTGCGTTCGCTTTAGCTACTAACTCACTAAAAAAATTAGATTGTCCTGTTGGAAGTTTTTCAGCTGCACTCATATTCGTATATATCCCATAAAGTTTTGAAACAAGACGTTAAGAGGATGTTGTATTTGTTGATATTTTAACACAATATAAACTATGAGTCCACAATATAATATAGATTACCTATTGTTACTTTTGACGAGAATATCCTTCTACATAAAGCCAGTATGCAAGATAGTGAATCCTGATTTATGGAATAAAAGGAACTAAGGGTGAGTATCGTCTGATGCTGAATAGTCGCTTCGTTTTCATAACCGAAACTTTTCAAAACTATTATGAGGTTTTAGCGCTCTAGTATTTCGTTTTATTTGGATTTATTCGGTATGTAATAATTTTTGGGATCTATTTCAATTACACTATTTGGGTTTTGTGAGTTAGATTCCTTAATAACTGTTAGCTCATCCCAATCTTCTTACGAATGGAATTAGTCAAATATGGTTATGGCATTAATTTAGACCCTATATGGTTAAGCACAATTATGAGCTATAGCATAATCAGTCTGCCTACGACAAAGTTATTATGCTTGGCTCTCCGTAGTGATAGATGTCAGAACTATTTTAATACACGGCTACCGCTAATGGACGAGCTTCATAACTATGATAAGGTCAGTTTTTGTAAAAGTTTTTGCTAAGGCAAATTACATGGAGGTGCATGGGGGTTTATGCCGCAGTTTCCATTTTTAGGAAGGCCTGAATTATTTTGGTTTGATCCAGTCCTGTCTGCAACAATATATGCTACTCCCGCTGATAGGACCACACAAGCCAGCAGAATTACAGCAATTAATAAAAACTTGCTCTTGAGTTGTTCTTTCATAATATCAATATACTTCAAAGTAGCCGAACATAATATACTTAATGAATTGAAAGATGATGACGAAGTCTTTTAAGCGTTAGCATCTTGGCTCCGGCTGCTGGGCTCGAACCAGCGACATCCTCGTTAACAGCGAGGCGCTCTACCACTGAGCTAAGCCGGAATAGTGGTGAACCCCGAAATTATAACCGATACGGGCGGTACAGGCAACAGGTTAGCGGTTAGAT
>JACMPA010000031.1 GCA_014377695.1 Candidatus Saccharimonadota bacterium | reverse complement strand
CTGCCCAGTAATCTTGCTGGCATTGGTACGCAGATAATCGTCATAGTTGCCGCGAAAGGCAAAGGCCTGGCCGTCCCGAATCTCGATAATCCTATCGACTTCGTGCAACACATCACGGTCGTGTGTGATAACCACCACTGTCTCCTGGGCAGCTTTAAACCATTCCAGGAATCGCTCTTTGGCGATAAAGTCCATGTGGTTGGTAGGTTCGTCGATCAGAGCTAAATCTGCCCGGGCGTGCTGTACCTTAACGAGTTCTACGAATCGTTTTTGGCCACCAGAAAGTTCACCGAGCTTGCCCCGCACCTTTTCGGCGCTTATCTGGTAAGCCTGCAAACTGCGCTCGATTTCTTCTTCAACCATAAAGTATCCGAGTACGTTAAAGCGCTCCAACGCTTCGGAGTATTGGTTCATTTTATGTACGCTGTCGCCCATAGTTTCGGGATACGTGTCCAATATGTGCTTGAGTCGAGAATACTCTGGCAAATCAGCCAAAATGTACTCCAGGATCGACAGGTGTTCAAAGCCGTGGTGTTCCTGTCGTGAATCAATCACGACCAGGTTTTTACGGTAGTTCACTTTGCCAGCGTAGTCTTTGTCGACACCCGTAAGGATATTAAAAAGCGTCGTCTTCCCTGTTCCGTTGCGGCCGACGAGTCCAACTTTTTCGTTGGCATTAAGAATAAGGTCCATACCTTCGTACAGAATTTTGTCGCCATACGACTTCTCTAAATTTTCGACACTAGCGATCATGAGACTTCGTCTCCTGGCAGCATACTATTTTTACTCATAGGAACAGTCATAGTGCTCTATTTAAGCACACTTCGCTTTGAACGTTCACAGATACGACAACATTTGCTAACAGGGTTACATAACCGGGTAAACTCTGGACCAGCTGAAGGTTTCAACCCCCACAGGTAAAAATATTGTCGAATAGCTCTGATCGATTCTACCCAGACTGTCCATTTCTCTACCACATATAACTACATCTTTTATTCCGATGAAACCACCGATGGGCTTCTTTGAATCAGGCTGTTTGCCGACTGCGAAGAATTCATCAACAGCTGTCGGATCAACTTCATGGTAGGTACCTGCTGCGATGGTTGCTAACGTACCAAAGATTCGTTGATGCCTACCCAATATACAATCCGTTAGAGGTACTGATTCACCTGGTTTTTTTATACCAAACCAACCAGGACCCTCCACCGAGAACAGCTCACCAAATGCATCGCCAGCTGTACTTTGCTCGATGCTGGCGTTCATCGCCTGCTTCACATGCTCACCAAGCAATGTACTCCGGTCAATCTTCATACCCATTTGAATAAAGTGTAATTTGCTGGCTGTTTCGGCATCACGCAGGACGTCATGAAGAGCTTCACCTTGT
This sequence comes from Candidatus Saccharimonadota bacterium, assembly GCA_014377695.1. Classification (GTDB taxonomy): domain Bacteria; phylum Patescibacteriota; class Saccharimonadia; order Saccharimonadales; family UBA4665; genus JACMPA01. Next base: position 22,487 of record JACMPA010000031.1, on the reverse strand, counting down.
ATTGGGTTTAACCTTACGTAACCAGAATTCATCGGCACCATCGGAAGACATGCGGTTCCAGGGTCATACGTTGTCATACCCGAACTAGACATTAGGTCGAAGAATATGGCGTCTACACTAAGTTTTTCGTAATCACTCATGGGTCCAAGATACTCGTTTCGAGTGCAGAAGAAAATGCATTGCAGTGTAAACTACAGCATTCTCCATTGATTGTTGAGAATGACAGCCCTCAATCAGTTGCCACTTGATACACCGAATTGCTTGATTAATACTTCTATTGCATACCAAACGATTACACCGTAAAATCAGATTATTGACCAGTAACCTGTTAGAAATATTACTGAGCTATTGACTTAAATGCATTTTTATAGTGCTATAAGCTTAGTTAAAACAGGAAACCTATGAAAACATCCAGTGTCGAACAGCCAATAGTCGTTCAGCAGAAAGCTGAAATTACGCAGATAGCTGCGCATCAAGAATCTGAAGCTAGCGCATGGAAGCGCGTCGTTGCCGGTGCAACCTTAGCATTGGTAGCTGTAACTGGCGTCTCATTAGAAACCGCTTCCCCGGCCGCAGCCGAACAACAGGCGCCTGTAGCGGTACCATTTAGTGGTCGTTCAGCCGTATTGGCTTCACACCCTGAAGGTATCACTGAGACTTTTGGTACTTGGAACATTCTTGGTGCCAACCACGTAGCTGCCGGACGCGCCGAAGGTGGTAGTGTTGCTGCTCGCACTTCCCGAGAAGTCAAAGCAATAGTGAATCATAAAATTGGTATTACCGGACTTCAAGAAGTGGAGCCAGTACAGCGTGAACTGATCAAGCATGCCGCTCCAGCAAATCTCGTCCTCATTGGCGACAAGGACAGTGATTCACCGATTCTAGTCGATCGTGATAAATACGATGTTCTTGATCACGGCAACGTACTTATCCCGGGGTACCAAGATAGAGGCCTACATGCTGGCGCCAAAGCAACCTTCGTGACTGTTAGAAATAAGCTTACCGATGAGATCACCGATGTAACAAACTCTCATGCTGTCGCGCACAATGAATTGCCGGGTTCAGACCGTGGTGGGGCTCAAAAGCGCGAACGAGCTGCCGATAAAATTGTAAAGTTTCACGAAGATAAGCTTCGGAAAAATCCAACTCACACTCAAGTCGCGTTGGGCGATTTTAATTCGTCATACAAAAGACGAGGGACAGACAAAAAAACGCCAATTGAGAAGAACGATGGTCCTATGAATACTCTCATTTATTGTAAGGCAACTGCAAACAATCTTATGCAAGACGCATACGATATGGAGAAAGGTATCACCGGTAAATGCCCAACTAAAGAGCCACCTAAAAATCTTACCTATGTTGTCGACCATATATTTATGACTGGTATTTTGGCTGAAGCAGGCGTTAATACTACCGTCGATTGGGACGTCGTCAAAACAGCCGACACCAAACACACCTCTGACCACTTCCTGCTCACTGCTACGAAGAAGAGTGTGCTGGTTCCATAGGCTCCAGCCGTTCCAGCAAGTTAGTTATATTTTCTTGATCAATATCATCAACTTTTATTGCGTTAGTTAGTTGGTAGTTGGCTATGCTCGTTCGCGATAAATCAGACATGTAAGCGCCAGTTTCTAGCATTTTGCCCAGATCAGTAACGAGCGACCGGATGTACGTGCCGCTGCTGACGCGGCTGGTGAACTTCACAAACGGGTAGTCGTATGACGTCAGCGTATTGAAGTGAATAGTTACTGGTCGAGCTTCTAGCTCGACCAGTTTGCCTTCGCGAGCCAGCTTGTAGGCCCGTTGGCCGTTAATCTTCATCGCTGAATAGGCTGGTGGAACCTGCATAATTTGCCCTTGTAGGCTCTGTAGGGCCTCTCGGACGGTTCGTTCGGACGGGATAGTATCGGATACGACTGTTTTCTCGCCCTCGTCATCAGCAGTTGTGCTGGTTTCACCCAGCTTCATCGTCACTTCATAGGTTTTATCGAGTTTACTTAGTTCCCCGGCCCGGCGAGTGTATTCTTTGCCAATGAGCAGTATGAGCAGTCCCGTGGCTAATGGATCGAGTGTGCCCGTGTGCCCGACTTTACAGTTTTTTGGTTTTTTACCTTCAACAGTAGCGACGATTCGACGAATGTAATTAACGACGTCAAACGATGTCCACGTCTTGGGTTTATCAACTAATAAGAGTCCTTGAATCGGCATGGGCTCTATTGTACTGTGCAGTGCTCAAGTTTCAACGCTACATCTGCGTATAGTCGAAAGATGTAACTCTGTAATAAGAGGTTTTACTGTGGTGGCGTGAATTGGCTTGGGTTGAATGGCAGTGGTGGTGGGACTGGTGGTGCGGTAGATGGTGATTCAGCTACCGATGTAGGTGGAGTCGGGTCAGGAACTGGAATTGTCAGCGGTGTAGCAGTGGCAGCCGTAACTACTGCAGGTTCTACGGTTGTGTCCAGGATATCCTGAACGTCCAAATAGCCTTCCGAGCCCGAGGCTTGAGTCGGTTGCGGCAACGTATTGCTTGGGCTATTGCTCATAGCATCTATGACCGCGTTTCGAGCCGCGTCGATGGTGACAGCCGGAGTAAGTTCAGTAGCCGGATCGTTAGCATGCAAATGTGGGCTGTCCACCGCTACCTCGAGGGCAGCTAGGGTATCTTGTGGGGCCGGTTCGACTGGGTCAGTACTGTCAATTTCTGGCAGAGTAGGTGCCGGTTTTGATGGAAGTGGCTCAAATTCTGGGAGCGCGATGCTCTCGGCTGGCTCTTCAATTACTTCGTCAGGCAGAGCTGGACTTTCGGCCGGCACATTAGGCTCGCGGTTGAGGAGCGGCATATCTCGATTGAGTAATGATAACGGATCGACGCTAGGATCGTAAGCCTCTGGCTCGCTGTTGGCCGTCAACTGTCCGCCCATGCTTGGTGGCTGCAACATCAGACGAGAGGCTGGCTCGTGTCTCTGCTCAGTGGCTTCGGTGACTCCTTCGGGATTAGCGGCATAGCTTAGGTTTGTTGGATCAGACGCATCAGGCGATGCCAAACCGTCGTCTGAATCTAACTGATTACCGCTGTTTCCACCATCATCTTGTGGTGATGGATTGTCACCAGTCGGAGCTGACGGCATATCACCTGAATCAGAATCAGGCTGCGTAGTAGGTGTATGGCCAATTTCGAGGGTGCCGTCAGGGTCTACCTCAGATTTAGAGTCGTCTTTGGGTTGAGTAGTCTCTGCTGAAGGTACATCCACCGGCGCGTCAATTGCCAGGCTGGACGCTGCCGCATTGAGTTCACTAGCAACGAGTTGCTGGTTGGCGCCTTCTGCCATTAGCTGGGCGCTTAATTGCATGGTGATTGGCGTTGTTTTTTCGTTGCTGAAGCGGTCAGTCTCGGCGACAATACCAGTCAAGAATGATGTGGCAATCTGGCCGTCCATTTCTTCACGGCCTAGGGCGTCGGCGATTTGAGCTGTTAGCTCAGATAAGCTACTAGCTTGCGGCTCAATCCAATTAACCGTACCAAGTTCACCAGCGGTGATACTGACAGAAGCGACAGTTGCATCGTGGAGGATACGGCCGTGTGAAGTAATTGCCTGATCAAGGTCAGATTGCTTGTCGACGCCGAGGCAAACCACAACATCGATGTTGAAGTCGCCCTGGCTAAAGTCGAGGTCTTCTTCCGTTATTGACGTTTTGTAGGGGGTTATAAATATCTTGACGACATTGTCCTCGACCTTGTAGCGCAGCTTGTCGGCTTTGGCTTTGTCGAGTGACACTATGAAGTCGCGCAGGCTATCAGTATTCTTTTCGAGGGTTTCTTCTGGTTTCAAAAACTCGAGGGTTGGCGGCACTTGCCCGCTGAATACGGCCGTAGCGTGTTTTTTGAGCTTGTTCAGTAACAATGTCAAACCTATGCAGGCAGATAATTGGTCAACCGAAGGGTTGGCGCTCACCGTCACCAATATGTTATTGGCGTCTTTGAGTTTTTGAATCAGTTCTTGTTTTTGATTATCCATAGTGTGTTTTTGTAAGGTATTTTTGTTTTTAGATTTCGTTCTGAATGTACCATAAACATAAGCACTAGGCAAATTATTCAACTAGCCTTATGTATTTGTGTGAGTACAGCAATATAATAGTACTAGCTTACCCACGGTGCACAGCGAACAAGCGTTACTGGTATACTATCGGTATTCATGGTTAGCAATCAATCTGCATATCAAAATCAAACATTTAAATATATGAGACTACCCGATTATGGCAATTAAAAATAGGACTCAGCGTATTGTCATGCTGGCATTCGTTATGATCTTTGCAGTCGCCGGGAGCGCTACACTGCTCGCCAGCCATGCCGACAGTAACCCCTCGATCTCTATGGCTACTGGAAGTTATATACTGAATGACTTTAAACAGCGTGATGTTGGAACATACACATTTGGTATGACTGCCCTGTTGCTTTACTGTTTCAACGGTAATGAGCTAAAAGATGGGCAGACAGTTAGTATTACTGAGCCCGGTGCTGCGACCCAAACTGTCCGATTGGTTCAAGATGAGGGTAATTACTGCTTCCAAGCGCCGCAAACCTTCAAGGCGGCCCAAGTCCAGTTCGCACCGGCCCCAACCGGCCCTACACTACTGGTGCGTTAATTAGCATTTTTGACAACATAGGCCAGATTCGCTATAGTTGACACTCGAAGAACCAATATAAGGATAAGCAAGGAACTCTATGCCAATCATCAAGTCCGCCAAAAAACGTGTGAAGGTCGCTAAAAAGGCTACCATCCGTAACAGCAAGACCAAGCGAACATTAAAAGCGGCTCTCAAGGCCTTTACAAGCAAGCCTGAAGGCAAAACTCACAGCGCTGCTCAGAGCAACGTCGACAAAGCCGTCAAAAAAGGCTTGATGCACAAAAATAAAGCCGCTCGCGTCAAAAAGCAACTCGCCGTTAAAGCTAAAACTGCCGGTACAAAGCCCGCAGCCGCAGCCAAGAAAACAACTGCTAAGCCAGCCGCTAAAAAAGCTACTCCAGTTAAAAAAGCGACTGTCGCCAAGAAGCCTGCTGCCAAAAAGGCACCAGCTAAGAAACCAGCAGCAAAGAAGTAATTTCGCTTCGCTCATAAGCTTAAACGCCCCGCCCTACGGGGCGTTTAACTTAGCACACCTCAAGTATGTGAGCTTTATTACACGTTTTGTTAAGTTGTTGAACTATAATGTTATACATTAACCCTAGGAGACCCAGCATGAAGAAGCCTTTAATCATCGGCGGCATCGTCGCTTTAGTAGTAGTTTTAGCCGGCGGCGGCTTAATCCTTGCTAATCAAAACGACAGTAAGTCGACCGATAGCACCGCAACGACGAGTTCTGATAGCATGAGTAGCATGAAGATGAGCGACAGTTCATCAATGGGCACTACTGGTGACACCGCTACCTCAAAGAGTATTGAGATTAAATCTTATGCCTTTAACCCAGCTAGCATCACCGTCAAGAAAGGCACCAGGGTCACCTGGACTAACCAAGACGCCGTCAAGCACAACGTCGTCACCGACACCGAGGGCAAAGGTCCGAACGGCGAGCTACTGGCCAAGGGCGAAAGCTTCAGCTATACCTTCGACGAAGTCGGTACCTTTAACTACCACTGTACACCGCACCCGTACATGAAGGCTAAAGTTACCGTTACTGAGTAGATCATTGACACTTCAGAGCTGCTGAATAGGCTTGTTCGTAGGGGATCGGTCCTTTCAACTAGAAAGAACTGATCCCCTGTTTTTATAGTTAAAAGGCGTAGGGCTTCGCCTAGGCTAAAGAAAGACAGTCCTCCCATTTAGGCACTCAGGATCGTCTAGGAAGCTAGTTTTAGAAGGTAATTTTGGAGGGCTTCGTCAGTGTCTAAGCCGATTTTTTTGCTACGCACATCGATTGTTAGCAAATCGACTATGAGAGTTTTGAGCTCAACGATGGTTAGCTTGCGGGCTATACCCTGGCTCTTCTTGACCACATACGGGCTTAGTTTAGCTTGGCTGGCAATCTGTTCAGCCGAGCGATCTTTACCGGCCTTAATCAAAGCTAGCACGTGCAGCTGCCATGCCAGCATTGCCACGATCTGTGGTGGCTCGACTTTGAGTGAGCGCTGCTCAGCGTACAGCTGCATGGTGCGCTTCACGTTACCGGCAAAAGCTGCTTCAAGTAGTTCAAAAATTGTACTCTGTGGTGTGGCTTCGGTCAGTATATCAATGCTCTGGCGACTAATCTGGACATCGTGCAACAAAAGCTTCTCCAGTTCGTTTGATAGTAGCTGCTGATTTACGCCAATTCGTTGCACCAAATAGAGTGCGTCGCCTTGACTGATTTTGCCGTTCTTAGTGATAGCCTGTTCGACCAACCAGCGTGACAATCCGCCCGGGTCTAACTCTTTGAATTCGTGGAAATCAGTCTGCTTTTTGAGCAGTTTGTAGTACGCCAGCCGTTTGTCCAGCTTCGGCTCAATAATGATGACGTCGGTTGTCTCCGGCACGCCTGCGAACAACGATTCGGCCTTGTCGATAAATTCTTTGTTCGCGCTGGGCCGCCGCAGCACGATCAGCTTCTTGTCGGCCAAAAATGGCAGACTCGTCAGCGCTTCGCTGATACGATTAAATTCGGCCTCTTCCCCGTCGAGCTTCTCCAGGCCGAATTCATCGTGCTCCGCCAAAAAAGCTGCGGTCAACGACCGCAGCTCAGCTTGCAAGCCAAAAGAATTTTCTCCAGTCAGTATAGTAATCATGAGTACTACCAGTATAGCTGAGGCGACCGCACTACGCGGCGATATCAGTAAACTCGAATGTAAGGTTTGCGGCAACAGTACTTTGCAACCCGTCAATCCCGCGTTTTTGTTGTATCAATTCTGCCGTAACTGGCTCACGCGAGCCAGCCTCTATTGCGTACAGCGATGGCTTGGCGTCTCGCGAACCGTCTTTTCTATCAACATATATCGGATTCATGACATCAAACAGCATCTCTTCACCGTTAAGCTGCGTAATACGCAAAAAAGCATGGTTTTCGGTGGACTGTGTGCCGTCAGGCTTCATGATAGTCAAACGTCCAGTCTCGAGTTGTGACGTTACACCGTACATAGTCAGTATGTTGTGCGCCACGGCTGATCGCTCCATACACTTTGCCATGCCTTTAAGCTCAGCGATTGACACTGCAGATCCAGGCTCATCATCAACTGTTTCAGCCAGAGTAAAGTCTCGGCGCCGACCATTGCCATCGTAGCCTTCAAAATACTCTGCTTGCCCATAATGAGCTGCAGATAGGGCCGCGTTGAATAGCGCTCTTTTTGGTTCAATTTTATCCTTTAGGCGGCTAAACGTTGTTCGAAGAAATTTTGCCGAGCCAGTATACGCGGTAGGGTCATCAAGCTTAATATTCTTCTGCGTCAAAAAGCCTGGAGCAAGCTTAGTGCTCGGTGGAATGAACGTTGCAATCGGTTTGCTAAGAATAGTAATCTCGGCTGGGGAGTGGTTTATTCGACTCAATTCGTTAACTTTATCAAAGGCATACTCTTGGCCCAAGATACTCGCTTGATCTTCAGGCGCATACAAAGATGACTGCAGTTCAGATAAAGCTTGCTCCATCTTTATTTGCGGCGCAGTTAAGTTAGTTGGATCGGTACCATTAGTTTCAGATGACATATTTGTTTTGGTTTAACATTAGCATAATAGCAATATATTGTCGTTTTGTCAAGCTTATGCTTAATACGCAGTCTGTGGGTTTTACCACTGTACCCCGTTCATCGATATGGTAGATTAGGTATCAGACTTATGCAGCCAGGCCTTATTATTGTTTCCAACCGACTTCCAATCAGCGTCAAAAAGATTGACGGCCATTTGGAGTTTTCGCGGGGCGAAGGCGGTTTGGCCAATGGCTTGGCTTCCTACACAAAAAGTAAAAAGAACAAGTGGATTGGTTGGCCTGGTATCGCCAGCGAAGAGCTGACCGAACGTGACCGTCAACAGATCAGCGAAGAATTAGCCAAGAGCAATTGCTACCCGGTTTTTATGACCAAGAAGCAGATCGATGACTTCTATAACGGCTACAGCAATAGCATCCTCTGGCCACTGTTCCATGATAGTGAAATATCAGATGAATCATGGGCGCACGAGGAGAGCTGGTGGAAAGCCTACCAGAGAGTAAACGAGTTGTTTGCCGAGACGGTTTTTGCCCTCAGTAATGTCGACGACACCGTATGGGTACACGATTATCACTTATTAATTCTGCCTGCGCTACTGCGCCTAGAGCGACCGTACAATCAAATTGGTTTCTTTTTGCACATACCCTTTCCGGAGCCAGATAGACTTCAACGCCTCAAAAACGGCGAAACGATTCTGGCCGGTATGCTCGGCTCTAACTTGGTTGGGCTACATGTAGGATCGTACGTGAAGAACTTTATGGATAACATCAAAGCTTTTGACATCGGAATCGCGAGTAAGCAAAAAGTTATTTTGCAGGACCGAGCGGTGCGGGTTACCGACTTCCCGCTAGGAATTGATTACGCCAAATACGTAGAAGCCCGTAAATCAAGTGCCGTGAACCGGGAATACGCCAAACTGCGGGTCACGTACAGCGGGATGAAGGTGATTTTGACCGTTGATCGGCTTGAGCCAGCCAAGGGTTTAATTGAGCGACTGGAAGCCTACCGCGGGCTACTCGAACAAAACCCCAAACTTATTGGAAAAGTTGTGCTCGTTATGCAAGTATTCCCATCGCGTTTGGACGTAAAAGAATATTACGATCTGAGCGTACGGCTCGAAAAATTAGTCCGCGAGATCAACCGTGAATTTCGTCGACCAGGTTGGTTACCCGTAGATTACATGTTTAAATCACTGCCGTTTGCCAGAGTGACTGCCCTGTTCCGCCGAGCTGACGTAGCATTTATCGCACCGCTCCGTGATGGCATGAACTTAGTTGCCAAGGAATATCTGGCCAGCAAGCCCAGTCAAAACGGTGTGCTGGTGCTTAGTAAAACTGCCGGTGCGGCCGAAGAGCTGAAAGAAGCCGTGATGGTAGACCCAAACAAGCCCAGCTCCTTAGTTCGAGGTTTGGTAAAAGCACTGGATATGAAACCGACCGAACTCAAGAGGCGCGTCCGCAAAATGCAGCGACAGCTTGAAGAGTCAGACGTGAACGTCTGGGCAAACAAATTTACACGTACCCTAAAGCAAGAGGTGCGCGTTCAGCCAATTGGGCCAAAAGCTCTTCACGATGAAAAACTAGATGACATTGCGGCGCCATTCGGCGCCGCAAAGCACCGTTTAGTACTGCTGGATTACGACGGTGTCCTAGAGCGCTTCCATGACGATCCGGCTAACGCCAACCCTCCTAAAGATCTCAAAAAGATTTTGGAGCGCCTGAGCAAAAAAGCCGAAGTCGTCATAATAAGTGGTCGCCGCAAGAGTGAGCTCGAAACCTGGTTTAAAGACCTCCCGGTGTCATTAGTAGCGGAACACGGTGCGTTTTCTAAACGCCTGGGTAGCGTAACGTGGCGTAATCGCAGCGATCCAAAAGCCCACGAGTGGAAAAGCCACGTCTGGGAGGTAATGGACCGCTATGCCTCCAAAACGCCAGGCTCAACCGTAGAGACCAAGGACGCGTCACTGGTCTGGCACTACCGCAACGCTGCGCCGTATGCCTCACAAAAATACCTGGTCATATTACGTCGACTACTACGACCTATAGCTAAGAAATATGGTTTGAGTATTGAGCAAGGAAATAAAATCCTAGAAGTACGTTCTGGCGCCGTAAATAAAGGACTGGCTGCTCAAACTTTAATAAAACCATCAACTGATTTTATTATGGCTATCGGGGACGACTACACCGACGAAGATATGTTTAATTTACTCCCCCCACGCACGTACAGTGTTAAAGTCGGAACTGGCCACACTAACGCCCGGTTCCGCTTGAAGGATGTTACAGCCGTCCATACACTACTCACTAAACTTGCAAAATAGTTAATCCGGACATACCGAAGGGAAAACCGTCCTATGTAGCCATGTAGCCGATTACGTCTTGGACAGTTTTTGGCACGTGGGACAGGTGTGAGTGCCGCGCCCAGCGACGCGGGTTTTGACAATGATGGTGCCGCAGCGGTTGCAAGGTTGACCTTCCCGGCGAAAGACGTTGGCGAAACTCATGTAGCTGCCTTTACGTCCTTCGGCATCAACGTAGGTGCTGTTGCTGGAACCACCCTTGTCGATACTAAGTTGTAATACGTCTACCAGCGCTCTGTGGAGCGCTGTGAAGTCTTTATCGGTTAGATCGCGTGCCAATCTCGTTGGATGAATTTTTGCACCCCACAGGCTCTCGTCGGCGTAAATATTACCAACACCGGCCACAACGGACTGATCAAGCAAAGCTGCTTTGATATTTGTGTTCTTGCGGCGCAGCAGTCGCTCCTTCATACTCTGCCAGTTGAAATCAGAGGCTAATGGTTCCGGGCCAACTTTTTTGAAGAAATCTAATTGCGGCACTTCCACTGTCGGCAACAGCCGCACCCAACCAAATTTACGCTGATCATTAAAGAACAGCTTGGCATTATCATTAAATGTTAGGGTAACTCGAGTGGATTTGTCCGGCAGTGGATTTACGAGCGAGTCGTTGGGGTGCCCTGCTCCAAAGTCTTCAGTTTTACTTCGATATACTAGCTGACCGGTCATCTTTAGGTGGATAATCAGTGAATAGCTGCTCGACAACTCTAATAACAGTACTTTAGCCCGCCGTTTGACGCTGACAATTGTTGAGTCGAGTAAGAATTGGCTGACATCAGCCGGTGCATTCGGAAAGCTCTTAGGCCAATCGAAATCGACATTAGTGATCGTCTTGCCGACAACTAGCTTCTGTAGACCAATTCGAACTGTTTCTACTTCAGGAAGCTCTGGCATACAACCAGTATAAGTTACAAATCAGCGACAACCGCATTAGGCCGGCTCAAACTATTGCATGATTAGTACATTTTCTTCGGCGGCTAACACTTCACGTCCGACTTGGGAGTGCACAAATTGCTCTGCTGGTGTGTCTAAGGCATTCGGAATATCCACTAGTCTAGTTCCATCTGTGCCAAACCACTCAAAGCCAGGAATAGGTTCTAATTGCACTGATTTGGCGATCATCGTGGCTTTATGGCTTTTTCTTTCGGGCTGAACCCAAGGTTTAGTCGATAAAGCACGCTTATCAGTTTGTTTAGTGGCAGCACTGTCGTGCAGCCACTCGTATTCACCGTTAGCATTAACCGGCTTAGGCGTAGGCACTTCGATCAGTGATAATTCTGAAGCTTCTGGGCCAACACCGGGCAGCAGGACAACCCGTTCTATGTTCTCGAGTCCTTGTTCGACTATGTGAAGATTCTCCTCAGCTGCAGGTGTCAGACCGGCGCGTTCTTCGGCTGGCATTTCTACGAAGAGCTTGAGCGCGCCAAGCAGCAATTCACTTTCCATTGGTGGAATCAACTGAGGGGACCCAATGGTATCGAGTGCGCACGTGCCAGCCTTAAAAGCCATCACTAATCCTTCGAAGGCAATAATCTCCTCCTGGTTGAATGGTTCGCGTAGTACGTCGTCTTCTAAAACCCTATTTACCGCCTGGAGAGCTGCCTCGTTTTCTGCAGTGCATTCTTCGCCGAGGAGCAAACTTGTACGAGTATCGGGAGTGGATTCGATAAGTAATTTCATGTATATTCTTTATTTTTTTGTTATAAATATAAGTTTACCCCTGTAAATGAGCTTATGTCAATAATCTTACAGTGATTTAGGGGTGATTATGTTCAAATATATCACTTATGGTATTAATTGCCCTGTCTGACATAATAAGAGGCTATGAGTAGTTCACTTGCCGACTTACTGGCTAACCGAGATTTCGAAGAACCTGCTGAAATGCTGGCTATTAAAAAGTTTGTGCATGATGCCTATCAATCTGAGGTTGAAGTCCAAATACGTGATAGTGAAATTATCGTTACCACCCCTAGTGCTGCCCTGGCAAATACACTGCGGTTAAAATTACCCCAGCTGCGTAAAGCTGCCGAGACCGAAAAAAAGATCGTACTCAGAATCCGTTAGACTTAGTAGAAACCACTGAATTCAGTATTGCTACTGAGTGTGCCATAATCGGGAACTTGGTTGCGGAACAGGGTTGCCACATTACTGCTTCGGCCTTCAAAGGTCTTGGTGCCACAGCTGGTTGACCAGAAGCGCATCAAAGACTTAGAACTGTCATCGAATGAGTAAATACGGCGTTGGCCGAGCGGGCAGACTCCTCGCTCATCAGTGAGCTGTTTGTCAGTGTTGCCTTTTGTAAAGCCTTCATTTTGCAATGACTTCAGGAAGACAGTGTAGGCAGAGGTATTGTTAGGGTAGCTGGTTTGCTTGATCAAATCACCCTGATAGCCACTATAGAGACTATAGGTAACTGAATCGGCTGAGACCCTAATCTTTAGTTCTTGGTGCTTTGGATCGGAGACAATTGGACCATCGATAATGAATTCAGCAGACGATCCAGTCTGGGCATACTTTGCCAGTACAAGCGATTTAGGAACGGGCGTAGAATCACCACCTCCACCGCCACGCAGCAGTAATACAAGAATCAAAATAATAAGACCGATGGTGGCCAAGAAACCAAAAACGTAACGCATACTAATTACAAATCTCTATTAACATACATATTTTAGCACTATTAAGACTATTTTGCAAGTATAGTATTGAGGTCCTCGTGGGCTTGATCGAACGTTTCAAAGGTAATAGCCTGCATACCAACTGATCTAGCGGCGTCGCAGAAGTCTTGTTTGTCATCCAGGAACACACACTCCTCTAGGCGTACCCCAAGCCGATCAGCTGTTATTTCGTAGGCCTCGGTTTCCGGCTTGGCAAACCCGATGTCGGCTGATGCGACCATTACGTCAAAGTATTCGGCACGTTCTGCCTCAGAAAAACGCTTGAGCATACCTTCACCGCTAATATTACTTAACATCGCCGTTTTGTATGTTCGCCGCAGTTCTTTAATCAGGTTCATGACACGCGGGTCCTTTAACTCCCCGTCGCGTACTTGTTGCTGATACTCAGCAAAGCTTAGCCCTAGTATGTCGGCTATTTGCTGATTTGAGTCTTGAGGGTCCAGTACTCCCCGGTTGCTGGCACGCACCAGGTCTCGGACCTTTTGAGCACCCTGTGGGTTGGTTACACTCAGCTCACTGACGATGACACTGAGTGCGTCGGTGATAATGACGCCGAAGCAATCGAAAATAATAGCCTTAATCATATGACTATTGTAGCAAGGCTACTTAATTTTGTTGGATTTGCTGAATACCTGACTGCTGATCTTGGATCATAATGATAGCTCCAATCTTAGCTTCGAGTGCTTGGAATGATGCACCAGGCACCATCTCAGGAAATACTATTCGCATTGCGTGCTGTGCAATTGCCCAACGCTTATCGGTCGGACGTGATCCCTCGACGCGAGCTTGTATGAAATCGAGGTCGTGTGGACCACTATACGACGCTAGAATCAATGCGTCGAAATCGTTTGGATCAGGCTCACCATTGGCTTCAAGGGTGGACAATGACATGGTTGTACCTCGATTCTTGTTTACTTATGCTAACGAACCATAAGTATACGGAATTCAAGGATCAGCGCAGTTGGAAATTACACAACGCTCACTATTCGAGTGCGGTATCCATTCGTCACAACTATTGCAGCGATATAAAGCTTCAAAAAGCTAGATCTCCTCATACTTAATTGGATCTTCTGAGTAATATTTAGACCACTTATCGCTATCGGGCATGCTTACTGTATCTACAAATAACCTACTGTCGAAGCTACCGCGCTTCTTTTGAATTGTAGCCTGTACTTCACGCAGGTCATCAAAACTAAGACCGAGCTCCTTGGCTAATGCCTCGACTACCTCGAGGACATCAGCTAGTTCTTGAGCAGCCTTCGGCAGCTTTGGATCAAACTCTTGGGCTTCTTCTAGCAGCTTTTTGGTTAGTTCCCGTGAATACTCTTCGTCATTCAGTTTCCGGAATACGACCACCTGCCCTTCATTCTGCATGTACGGCACAATTCCATCGCGTACTAATTTGCTCAGGCGAAATGTTCTCATCTTACGTTAGAGTTCGCCCCAGTTGTCGCCTATTGACGTATCAACTGTAAGCTTCACTGGAAGTTCGTAGACGGCTTCCATTTCTTCTTTTAAGAATGCAGCGATGCCCGGCGCAACTTCTTCTGGACATTCGACGAGCACGGAGTCGTGAATCTGGAGGAGCATGTTGCAATCGTTGTGTTGAGCCCGGAGTTTTTCGTCGATGCGTATCATTGCCATCTTTACGAGGTCGGCTTCAGTTCCTTGGATGGGTACATTGATGGCGGCCCGTTCGGCCCCCTGGCGCACCATAAAGTTTGAGGAATGGATGTCGGGCATCGGGCGGCGACGGCCGAACAGTGTGGCAACGAAGCCGTCTATTCTGGCCTGCTCCTTGACTTGGTCCATGTATTCAAACAATGGTTTACGGACTTCTTTGTAGCGTTTAATAAAGGCGTTGGCTTGTTCGAACGTCATACCAGTGGCAGCTGTTAAACCATGGGCACTCATGCCGTAGAGAATACCGAAGTTAACGGCTTTCGCCGCACTACGCATCTGCTTGGTGACGTCCTCGAGTTCCCGACCAGCTACCAGAGCGGCCGTGGCCGTGTGGATATCAATGTCCCGGTTAAACATATCTATCAGCTCTTTGTCGTTAGCTAGGTACGCTGCGAGGCGCAACTCGAATTGGCTATAGTCCGCCGATACTAATTTATTACCCGGTGCTGCGACAAAAGCGCTACGGACGTGTCGGCCTAAGTCGGTGCGTGTTGGGATGTTTTGGAGATTAGGGTCAAGACTGCTTAGTCGGCCAGTCTGGGCAGTAGTAAGGCTAAATGTTGTGTGGACTCGAGAATCTTCGTCAACGAGAAGTGGAAGCGTGTCCACATACGTGTTCTTTAGCTTCGCAACTTCGCGGTATTGGGTTATAAGGTCGATGATCGGGTGTTGCCCACGGAGTTTATCCAGCTCTGAAGCAGCTGTTGAGTAGCCGGTTTTTCCCTTTTTGATCCCCTTCGTTGGTAGCTCCAGTTTTTCGAATAATATATCCGCTAATTGGCTTGGGCTCGCGATGTTGAATTCCTGATTGGCATGACCATAAATCTGCTGCTCATAGTCAGACAACAAGTCATTTATTTGTTCCGAGAACTTCGCCATGTACTTGGTATCAAGCTCGATTCCAGTGTATTCCATGCGGGCCAGTACTGGGATAACTGGCCATTCAATGTCCCGAACAAGTTCACTGTACCCTGGCGTTGATTCAAGCTCAGCTGATTGCTGAGCGTGCAAGCCAGAAATAACTGCAATGATTTCTGCTGCTCGCGACATAACCTCGTCGGTATCCATGTCCTCGAAGTCTGAACCGTCGTACCCTAGGTCCGAGCGGGCCATGTCACTAAGCGTTTGGTCGCGGCGGAGGGCGTTGAGTACGAAGCCGGCTATGAGCGTGTCATGCGTGACTATCGGTAAATTGTTCAGACCCAGCTCTAATAATACTTTGAGCGTTGACTTAACATCATGGCCTACAACTTTCGTAACAAGCTTAAGATGTTCAGCCAAAATTTTGTGATCTAACTTACGAAGATCTAAGGTATGCGTCGTTTTGCCATCAACACTGAGTACCAATACCTCTGGCTTACGACCGTGCTTGCCTGCGCAGCGTGAGTACACATACAATTGCGATGAATCCTTTAGCGTCAGCTCTTTGAGTTTGTCGGCGGAATCTACGATGTGATTCACGCCAGGCTTGATAGAAAATCCGCCAGTCGCCGCCTGGTGGGAATCGATTTTGACCTGTAAAACTTCTGGCAGCTGGCGGGCTAAGCTCTTGAACTCCAAATCTTGGAGCAACTGCATAATTTTTTCGGGCTGTGATTTACTGCCATCGACCTCTGTCAAGTCAAGCGTCATTGGCGCATCGGTCCAGATAGCAGCTAATTCTTTACTCAGGTAGGCCAGGTCTTTGCCGGCTATAAGTTTTTTTGCCATCGAGTCCTTGAGTAAACCCAAATTCTCGTACACGCCGTCAAGAGTTTTGTGGGCCTGTAGCAGCTCAGCCGCACCTTTGTCGCCAATACCTGGCACGCCTGGGATGTTATCGGAGCTGTCACCTTTCAGTGCCTTGAAGTCTAGGAACTGGTCAACATCAATGTGGTATTTAGCTGCAAAGCTTTCGGGGGAATACAATTCGATATTACTCAAACCAGTTTTTAATGCGTAGACCTTCACGTGGTCGTTGACCAATTGCAGCATATCCATGTCAGATGTAATGAGTACGGTATCAATGTCTTGAGCCGTAGCTTGGACGGACAGCGTACCCATAATGTCGTCCGCTTCATAATCGTCCATTTCGTACAATGGCCAGCCAAAGGCAGCGAGGAGTTCATGTAGAATTGGCACCTGCTCGTGAAAGTCGGCAGGTGCCGGTTTGCGACCGGCTTTATATTCTGGATACAATTCGAGGCGGCGCCGGATGTTCGTTTTTGGCTTATCCCAGGCCACCGCAACATAATCTGGCTTCAAACGGCGAACAACTTCGAGCGCCATGCTAGCAAAGCCAAAAACACCGCCGGTTGGTCGACCATCTTTGGTAGAGAGATTCGGCATGGCGTAATAGCCTCGGTAAAATACCGATTTGCCATCGATGACAACTAACTTCTTACGCGCCTCTGTTGATTCACTCATGTTATTTAGTATAACTTACTCGGGTGCCACCCGTGATCGCTTGCTTCGGCGCTTTATTGCTTGACGTTCGCCCTCGGTCAATCCACCCCATATACCAAAATTTTCCTCGGATTGCATGGCCCATTCTAGGCACTTCACTCTAGCATCACAGCTCATACAGATCCGCTTTGCTTCTTCAGCCTGCAGAACAGCCGGACCCGTGTTACCAATCGGGAAGAATAACTCAGGATCCTCGCCAATGCATGCACTAAAGTGACGCCAATCGCCTTCCAGGTTTGGATTTTTTTCATTCATACTCATCATTGTTGCCTCATTGGCGTGGTATAGCAAGCGTGAGCATATTGCTGTGATTGGGGTTATAATTTGGCCGGTTTAACCGGATAGTATGTCCACCCCGAGCTGGCCTCTAATAAAAAGATTTAGCTGACCCGGTCCGAAGCTATATAATTGACCGAGGATGGGCAACTCAATACGACCAAATTTCTACAGACTGTCGCCTACTGACGTATTGAAAGAAGTTACATCAACAGCTAAAGGCCTCAGTGCGACCGCTGCCAAGGAGCGCCTAGAGCGACTCGGCCCGAATATGCTTGAGCAAGTACACCGCGATTCAACCCTCACGACTTTTCTACGCCAGTTCAAAAACCTACTTGTGATAATTTTGCTTGTCAGTGCTGGTATATCGATTTACCTTGGTGACGGCAAGACCGCTGCGATTATGGTGCTCATTGCACTTGTGAATACCATGGTTGGCTTTTTTCAGGAGCACAAAGCCGAAACGCTGTTTGCTAGTCTGCAGCAATTAATGGTGCCCAAGGCTAAAGTTATTCGGGCTAGCAGGCTGATGGAAGTCGACGCCATTCAGCTTGTAGTCGGTGATGTCGTCTATATAGAAGAAGGCGACAGCGTGCCAGCTGACCTACGGATTCTGGACGAGGAAGAACTTGCCACGAACGATTTTGCGCTAACCGGCGAGAGTCAGCCAAGCCGCAAGTTCGTGCACGCTATCAGCGGTGAAGTTGCTCTAGGATCGCGTCACAACTTGGTTTTTATGGGCACGACCGTGGCTATTGGTCATGGGCACGGTGTAGTCATCGGAACCGGCATGGGTACCGAGCTTGGACGCATTGCTTCACTCAGCCAAGTAGTCGGAACCGATACTTCCCCGCTGCAAAAAGAAATGAATAATCTCGCGAAGCGATTAGTCCAAGGCACTGTCATTTTAGCCGTAATCCTGACGCTTGTGGCATTAAAGGCTAAATTTGGCGTCCATGATGCACTACTATTTGCCATCGGTATTGCTGCCGCCATGATTCCCAACGGTTTGGCTGCCGAAGTGAACATTACGCTCGCGCAGACTGCTGGTCGGATGGCTAAAGCCCGAGCATTAGTGAAGAAGTTATCAGCCGTCGAAACCCTCGGCGCTACCAACATCATCCTCACGGACAAAACTGGTACACTCACCAAAAACGAAATGACTGTCACTAGCCTGCTCATTGGCAAAACTGAATACAAAGTCAGTGGCACTGGTTACGAAGCTATCGGCGAAGTTCAAACTGGCAAGGGGCGGACGCTAAACCAAAAAGAGTTAAGCGAGATACGTTTATTCTTCGAAACCGCCGCTATGGCTAGCAATGCCCGAGTCAATCCACCAGATGACGAGCACGCGGTTTGGTATGTCGTCGGCGATCCAACTGAGGGGGCGCTCATCACGTTGGCCCGGAAGGCTGGTATTGACCCAAACCAACTAGACGAACTAAATCATGAGATTAAAGAGTTCCAGTTTGATTCAGCACGCAAGCTTATGACTTCCGTGCGCCAAATGCCCGACGGCAAAATTGTGGCGTTCGCCAAAGGCGCGCCAGAATCCATTCTGGCGCGCAGTACGCATATCTATGATCACTCGTTTGAGAGGAAACTGACCACAGCCGATCGTAAGCGACTAGCTGAATACAATGACGAGCTGGCTAGCCAAGCTATGCGTAATCTAGCGTTCGGGTACCGTGTATTACCACCAGGATCGAACATCAGCTCAACAAATATGAACCAGATCGAGAGTAATTTTATATACCTCGGTATGGTTAGTATGCTCGATCCACTGCGCGAACAAGTCCCCAATGCCATGATCGCGGCCCGCAAAGCCCACGTCAAAGTTTCGGTGGTAACCGGTGACAACCCAACTACTGCCCAGGCTATCGCCCGTCATGCTGAGCTGGCCGACAATCCAGACGACATCACTGTAGTGTTAGGTACAGAGCTCGCAAACCTGGCCGACAATCAGATACTAAAGCTGGTAGAACGTGGCGGCACTGTATTTAGTCGGGTTGCACCCGAAGACAAGTTACGAATCGTGGAAATCGCCAAAGCCAGCGGCCGAGTGGTCGCCGTCACCGGTGACGGTATCAATGATGCGCCGGCCCTCAAGCGAGCTGACATCGGTGTGGCCATGGGCAAGACTGGCACCGATGTCGCTAAAGATGCTGCCGAAATCATCCTGCTCGATGACAGCTTCAGCACCCTCATCGGCGCCATCGAACAAGGCCGACTCACTTATCGCAACATCCATAAAGCCGCTCGCTGCGCCCTCACCGACAACGCCGGTGAGTTATTCGTCATCCTGATCAGCTTGGTCGCCCAAGCTGTCTTTGATATCCCCCTCGCCATCACTGCCATTCAGATCCTAGCCATCGACATCGCTGCCGAGATGTTTCCAATCACCGCCCTCGGCTGGGACAAGGCCCAGCGCAACCTCATGCACGATAAACCACGTAAACTGCAGGATCACATCATCAACAAATCCGCCGTTCTAGAGTTTGTCTCATTCGGTCTGTTAAGCGCCAGCTTAGCATACGCTAACTTTTTATTCTTCTTCGAGCGTCGTGGCCTCTCACCAGTTAAGATCGATACAACGAGCCAACTTTACTTCCAGGCCACGATCCTCACCTACCTGACCATCGTCCTTTGCCAGTTCGTAAACCTCTTCCTCGTCCGCTCTGACTCACATGAGAAAGTCTTCACTAGTTACCTATGGAGCAACAAGAAACTCCTGATTGCCTTCGCCATCTCGTTCGTGCTCATCGCCAACATTATCTACAACCCGTGGGTCAGTCCCTACTTCCACGCGGCGGCCCTGAGCGTCACAGACGTCCTCACCGCCGTTGTAGTCGCCTTCATCTACTGCCTCATCCGTTTGAGCCAGCGCCACACCCGCATGCACACCCGCAGCAAGCTCTTCCAAGATCACGACCACCAAACCCTCAGCAAGCACCCAAAACTCGCCTAATACGTATCATCTCGGCTGATTGATTCGAAGTAAAGATCTATTCCAGCATTTAACCAATCATCCAGCTCAGCAAAACCGTGGTCTGACGACCGGTTTACTCATACCGGGTATATCTAATTTGGAATATGGTCTAAGCTGTCGGAGCTAGTGGCGTGTCTGGATTCTCTTGAGCAATTGGAGCCACGGGACTTTTATGGACGCCGAACAGTTGCTCGGTGATGAAGTCCTGGAAATCGGTCAGATTGGTTTGGTCGTTATCGAGGATTATGTCGGCTTTCTTTTTGACCCCGCTCATGTCGAGCGTGGCCGCATCGCCACTGGGGTGCATCTCGGCTTCTTCCTCGGCCAAGAATTCCTCGAATGACTTAGAGTCCTCACCGGCTCGAGAACGAGCCTCGGCGTTGTTCTGGATGCGCTCGTAGCGCGTCTGGGCGTTGGAATCGATCCATAGGACTACCCCACCAAGTTCATGGATGCGGTCGGCTTCGGCCGGATTCCGGAGACTGGCGATAGCAATACCAACGTATTTGCCTTTCAAATTGTTGAATTCCTCAAGTGCCCTGTCGACGAGTACCGCCAACCCATACTCGCGGCGCCACTCGGCACTCAGTTCACGCAGGTGTTCGCGTTCGACTGGTACTCCACGGCGGTGTAGCTCAGCCCGCAGTAAGTCAGTGACCGATACGAACAGATAGCTGTGGCGGTCGGCCAATACCTGACCAACGGAATCCTTACCTGATCCGTTCGTGCCGCCAATACCGATAATTTTTAGATTGAGTGCCATATACTTACACTATTTTACCAGATATTCACCCCTGCTGCTGCTAGAAATAAGCTGTTCGTCATATCGTTGACATATAAGCTTTACTATTATAGTGTGTACTGATGATTAAACCTGAACATGCTGCCGTACAGCAGTTTATTGCTCTCGAGCAGCTGTCCGCAACCGATCCTGAACTAGCTGATGCCAGCCGTCATTTCATAGGCAACCGCAGCCAAATTGCCGCCTGGAGTATCGTCGGCGGTCTCATCGAAGGTACTGTACCAACTCCCGAAGAAGCCGAGCAAAATGGTGCAGCTGCCGAGGTGCTACGTCGACAGGTTCTCGAAGCGGAGCTACTCGCAGCCTACCCTAGGCTGCTGGAGCACCTCGTAGAGCTCGAAATACCTGTACAGCAACAGGTTCATATGACCGCTACAGAGCAGAAACAGCCCTTTCACACTAGCTTGTAGGTGATTTGCTACACTTGAGCGCATGGACGGCGAAGAAACCGGTTTCAAGGACAAACAAGGCAAACCGATTCACTACGGTGATATCTTGCAGCTTGGCCTCGGTATCAGCGACCGGGTGCAAAGGCGAGTAGTTCGCTTCGGCAAGCACGTACAACTCTTCGATACCACTGAATCCGAAGCTCAAACGAAATACGGTGGTTACAATCTCACGAATGAACACAGCAAACTAGCAGTCATCCTCTATCACCATCACAAACCATTTTTATAATTATACGCAACCAGCTTATTGACAAGTTAGCATAAGTATGATAATGTGTATATAGTAGAGTTTTTAGTATTCACTAGTAGTTAAGGAATCACATGTCATATAGTCAAGAAGTCCCTCGCCACATCCCAGAATTAAACGGTATATCTCCAGAGGATCGTAAGCGTATCGCCGAACACCTCGCTGAACAGGCCAACGCTGAGCGAGAACTACTGGAGCTGATGGGTGCCGACGAGACGAGTCCTACATTTGCCTTAGACGATGCAGCACTGCTGAGTGTCCGTGCAGTAGGTGCCGTCAGTCGTGACCTTCACGGACTAGAACGTGCTCGAGGCAGCGATCCCAGTACATCTCCAGGCACATTCAGCCATCGCTTGTAGCTCACGGCAATCAGCTTCTGTTTTTAGTAGTAAAAGAGCCGGACGTATCCGGCTCTTTTGTTGACTCGTATTCACTTTACTTGATGTAGTCGTGGAGCTTCTTGGCGTCACGGTGCTTGCGCAGCTTGGCTAGGGCCTTAGCCTCTATCTGGCGGATGCGTTCGCGGGTAACCGCGAATTCTTGGCCAACTTCTTCTAAGGTATGGCTTTTGCCGTCTTCTAGGCCGAAACGGAGTTTAAGGATCTTTTGCTCGCGCTCAGTTAGGGCACCGAGCATATCTTTCACCTGCTCTTTTAGGAGCTGGCCGGTAGCTGATTCCTCTGGTGAGACGGTATCTTCATCTTCGATGAAGTCAGCGAGCACAGAATCTTCCTCGTCGTCGCGGATGCTGGCATCAAGGGAGCTAATATCCTGCTTGATCTTCATGATGTGCTCGACCTTGTCGACTTCAATCTCCATTTCCTTGGCGATCTCTTCGTTGGTCGGCTCACGGTTAAGTTCCTGCGTCAGACGACGTTGGGTACGGAGGAGTTTGTTGATG
>JACMPA010000030.1 GCA_014377695.1 Candidatus Saccharimonadota bacterium | reverse complement strand
GGTGGATCGCCATCCATACTACCAAAGTTACCTTGGCCGTTAATGAGCATGTAGCGCATCGACCAGCTCTGGGCCATACGAACCATTGAGTCGTAGATTGAACTGTCACCGTGCGGGTGATAGTCACCCATCACGGCACCGACAACGGTGGCAGATTTGCGGTGTCTTGACGATGAGCGCAGTCCATCGCGGTGCATCGTGTAGAGGATGCGACGGTGAACGGGCTTCAAACCATCACGCACATCTGGGAGAGCGCGGTCGATAATGACGCTCATGGAGTAGCGCAGGTAGCTGTCTTCCATGACGTTCTCAACGCTGCGGTTTTCTACGGTCTTAGAGTGACCGGAGTCCATGGTGTCTTCGCGAACGACGTCGTGCCGACGTCGTTCTTCCATCGATAGTTCCACTTTTGGCGGAATTATTTCGTCAGGCTCGATCGCCTCGTTATCGCTGTTTGATTCTGGGTTTAGTGCTTCTTCATTAGGAGTAATGTCGTCGTCAGTATTGTTATCGGTCATAATTAAATATCCAAGTCCTTTACGAATTTAGCGTTTGCCTGAATGAAGTTCTTGCGTGGTTCAACTTCGCTACCCATTAGCTTGTTGAAAATTGCGTCGGCTTTTTCGGCGTCTTCGACACGCACTTGCACCAAAACTCGCTTTTCTGGGTTCATAGTTGTCTCGAATAACTGCTCGGCGTCCATTTCGCCCAAGCCCTTGTAGCGCTTCTGTTCGATGAAGCCAGCCTGTTTGTAGCGCTCGTCTTCGTTATTAACCTTGAGGCCTTCGGCCTTTCGAGCAGCAATCGTCGCATCAAGTACGACTTCGAGCTGGTCTTCATCATAGATAAATACTGGATTTTTGCGGCCAGCCTTAACTAATTCGAACAGTGGCGGCTTAGCGAGGTAGACGTGTCCACCGTCGACAACCGGCTGCATAAAGCGGAAAAAGAATGTCAGCAGCAGCGTGGAGATGTGTGAACCATCAACATCGGCATCGGTCATGATGATGATTCGGTGATAGCGCAGTCCTTCTAAGCTAAATGAGTCTTCGATGCCCACACCAAGTGCCTTGATGAGGCTCAGGATTTCATTGTTACCGAGCATTTTGTCGAGGCGGGCTCGCTCAACGTTCAAGACCTTGCCACGAAGCGGCAGGATGGCCTGGGTTTTGCTGTCACGGCCAGTCTTTGCTGAACCGCCAGCCGAGTCACCCTCTACTAAGTAGATCTCAGAGGCACTTGGATCCTTGCTCGAGCAGTCAGCCAGTTTACCGGGCATCGAGGCACCATCCAGCACGCCTTTGCGGAGGATGTTATCGCGAGCCGCACGGGCAGCTTTACGGGCCCGGGCAGCAAGTAGGCCCTTGCCGACGATTTTACGGGCCACCGATGGATGCTCCTCAAGGAAGTACGAGAAATATTCGTTCATTACTTGCTCAACGTAACCACGCATTTCTGGGTTTCCAAGCTTGCCCTTAGTCTGACCTTCGAACTGCGGGTCCGGTAGTTTGACCGAGATGATACAAGTGATGCCTTCACGGGTGTCTTCACCGGTCAAATTCTCTTCTTTGTCTTTGATCAGTCCGTTTTTGCGGGCGTAATCATTTATGACGCGGGTTAGCGCAGCTTTAAAGCCCGTCAGGTGGGTACCACCTTCGGGGTTCAGGACGTTGTTTGCGAATGTCTTGATGGTTTCGGTATACGCATCGGTGTATTGCAGGGCGACTTCGACTTGGCAGTCCTGCACTGCCTTATCGACATAAAATATGTCTTCTTCGACGACATCGCGGCCGACGGTCAAATGCGACACGTAGCTTTGGATACCACCCTCGAAGTAAAAGCCGTAACGCTCGCCGGTGCGCTCGTCCTCGATGTTAGTGTGCACACCTTTAGTTAAATAGGCTGAGTGACGCAAACGATCAAGGATCGTTTGATAATTAAATGTCTGGTCTTCCTTAAATATAGTGGCGTCAGGCCAGAAGCTGATTTCTGTGCCGGTCATCGTAGTTTTGCCGGTAACTTTTAAATCACCAAGCGGCGCACCTTTGGAATAATCTTGTTCGTGGATCTTACCATCACGAAAAATCTTAACGTGCAGGCGTTCGCTGAGCGCATTAACTACGCTAGAACCCACGCCGTGTAGACCACCTGAGACTTTGTAGCCACCACCACCGAATTTACCGCCAGCGTGGAGTACAGTTAGGACGGTTTCGACCGTGCTCTTGCCTGTTTTGCTATGGATGTCGGTAGGGATTCCACGACCATTGTCGTATACCCTGACACCGCCGTCGGCGAGTAATGTGACGGCAACTTCGTTCGCATGGCCACCCAGCGCCTCATCGATACCGTTGTCCACGATTTCCCACACCAAGTGGTGCAAGCCTTCGATGCCGGTTCCACCGATGTACATACCGGGTCGCTTACGGACCGGCTCCAAGCCCTCAAGAACTTGAATCTGATCAGCTGAATATTCTTGGTTTTTACTGGTATCGCTTTTAGCCACTTATAAACCCTTTCTCATACCCTATATGAACAATTGTTTGGAGCTGCGAGGATCGTCATATACACACGTCGTCGCACGGGCGATTACCGGTGTTATATTTGTACTCCCACTTAGCTATACAGTATAAAGTAAACCGCCTGGAGGCACAACTCTTTACAGCCCCTAGGATGCGCTGTGACGCTCCACGAGACCGCCTACTGGTCGTTTATGGCCAGATTGCCCTCATGGTCGATTTGAATCGTGTCGTCGGGATTACTGGCCTCAGGAGTTGCCATAACAGCCGGTAATGGTGGTACCGGGTTTGTTTGGACATTATCAACGCTGCTTGGAACGCTCGGAACAATCGAACTACCAGGCTGCATACTGGCTTGATCCGGTGCGCTAGACCCTTGGACGCCTAAGTTATGACGTAGTTCTCCAGCAATTTTCGAAACCTCATCACTATCGTTTTCGGTACTCGATATATTCCGGATTGTCGTATCACGCTCGGCAATTTCGCTGGCAGTGGCGGCACCGTGCTGCCGCATGATACTGTCAGCGCTCGATGGAAAAGCACCGGCACCAGATGGTGACTCAGCCTGGAAGTCGTCTGGGGCGACCGAATTAGACGGTTCAGATAACAGTCCAAGTGCTGGTGCAGCGGTCTGTAGTTGCGGGGTAACGGCAGCAAGTTCTGGGACACTCGGTGATGGCGTAGTCATTGCTGGAGCAGCGTTCAGAACTGGGGCGGGCGCAGCCATAGGCGGGGTTGAACTAAAGTTAGGCGCAGCCGGGGCATTCGTAGGTGGAGCCCCAACCGGTCGCTTAGCCATCCATTCGTCTAAGAAGTTGCCAGTGCCAGTCGGGCCGGCTGGTTTAGGTGCAGCGGCAGTTGGTGCGCCTGATGCAGGTGGCGAGCCGGCCGCGGGTACACCAAAAGCTGGCTTGTCAGGAGTTTTTGTTGCCATGCGAGCGAATATTTCTGTTTCAACTTCAGCACGTGGTCGGCCATATTTAGTAGCTGATAATTGCTTAAGGGCACCAGCAAGTTTTGGATTTGGGTTACCCAGTGGCTGTAGCATCGACATACTAAATGGTTGCGTCGGCACACCACCAATCAGGGTTCGAATAATGCTGTTGTGGTTTGGGATGCGCAGTAGGTCGTCAGTGTCAAAGGTCGGCTGGAAGTACTTGGTGATAGATTCGACGTCGTTCTGACCAATGCGGAAGCTGACCACGGTACCCATGTTTCCAAACACCGCGTCGCGGATTTCGGGTGTCAACTGCGTGGTGAACTGGTTAGCAACGATCAAGTTCAGGTGATACTTTCGGGCTTCGGACATGATGGTCGCAAAGCTATCAGTGCTAAAGTTCTGGAATTCATCTACGTAGAGGCTGAAGTCGACGCGTTCATCTTCCGGAATGTTGGCTCGGCTCATAGCCGCCGCTTGAATCTTCATAACGAATATCATGCCGAGCAGCTTGGAGTTCATGTCACCTAAACGGCCCTTACTCAGGTTTACGAGCAGGATCTTCTTGTTATCCATAATGTCACGAAGGTTGAATGCGCTGTTAGTTTGGCCAATGATATTGCGCATCATTTCGTTACTCAGGAACGCACCGAACTTACTTACGAACCAGCTGACAACCTCGCCAAAATCATTGGAGCGCTGCGATTGCGGCATTTCTTTTTCCCAGAATTCACGGACATTTTGGTCCGTAATGTACTGCAGCTTCTGCTTGACGTACGCTGGGTCACGGAACAGCTTCGGGATGTCCACAAACGTACCGCCAGCTGGGTCGGCCATGACGGTCAATGCGGCCATCCGGAACAAGTGCTCGTAGCGCGGGCCCATGATGCCCTGGTGCTGTGGGTCATACAGTTTGTATAGCATGTTCAATGCTTCCTGAATAAGGAAGTCTTTTTGATCAGGGTTATCGAACTCAAATAAATTTAGGCCCAGTGGATTGTCCATATCGGCCGGGCTAAAATAAATTAAGTCTTCAGTTCGATTCTGCGGAATCATAGACAGTAACTTTTCGGCCGTATCGCCGTGCGGATCGACAAACGCAAAACCATCACCATTGATCATGTCCTGGAAGGCCAGGTTTTCTAGGAACGTTGATTTACCCGTACCCGTTTGCCCGACGGCATACATGTGTCGCTGTCGATCACCCAGCGCAATGCGGATTGGCTTTTTGACACCGCGGAATTCATTGTAGCCGAGCATTAGCCCAGTATCTGGCACGTTGCGTGGACCATCAACTTGCTTGGAATCCTGGCGCACAACTTGAGTCGTAGGCAGGTTGCTTTGGTCAGGAAAATGGAAGATTGTTGCGAGCTCTACCGCGTTCAAAATATTCGGCTTTTTGCGTTCGGAATAGGCTCGTAAATTGTAGTCCGCAACGAGCTGTGCTGGATCTTTACTCGGACTAAATTTGAAGCCGTTTTTGCCGGGAGCATCAAACAATGAAAAGCTCGATACAATACTACTGGTGAGCGCCTGTGAACGTTGTGAAATGTTCGACGAAACTATGATCCGTATCTGTGTTTCATACCCAACATGTCGGGTCTTTTCGTCAATAGAGTCAAGGTTGGACTGTTCTAAATTTGACAACTCCTTCTTGCTTCCACCATCTTTTTTCTCGTCTGGTGGGCGTGCAAAAGCGAGCACAATTTGCGTTAACATCTCCATCGGTTTGAGCTTTTTGTCGGTGCCTTTTCGCTTGCTGTTGGCCAGCGAATGTGACGCTTTTCGCCACTCGTTTTCGGCTGGACGAAGCACGATCTGAATAGCTGCACCATCCTCTTTTTCGAGGGTGCTCAGTGAGTTAAGTACAGACTGCAAAGCATCCCTTTTTAGGTCTTGGTAAGTTGCGATTGGGTAGGCGTATGATTCTTTTAGGTTGAGTTCGCCGCCGGCTATCCCGCTGAGTTTACCAGCTTTATTGAACATATTATGTTCACTAGTTTCTTCCAGGCGAGCCGCCGGGTAGGCGCTGACAATTGCCTGACTAACTACCTCAACGAGCGATACCGGGACGGCAGCATAGAAGTTCACAAAGCCCTGAGAAGCAACAATTTCGAAGGCAAAGTGGCGTTGACCATAAAAGTTGGATTTAAACCCTTTAGTAACTGTACTACCAATGATGTTGTAGATGACTTGCGCCTTGGAAATTGCTTCGTCGGCAACATCACGAGTGTCACGTTGACCACCTTCGATGTCATCGCTTGGTGGTGGCAGGTGGATCATCATCGGCACCATCTTGAGACCTCGCTCAAACGACTTGTGCTCGCGGGACACCGTCCGGAGTCGTTGGTATACTAACCAGCCAGCAACACCGGCAACTGTCAGAAATATAATAAGAGCGATCAGTACACCTGCCATATAGAGTTATTTACCTAGCTTAATTTCTTTGTTGTAGCGCTTGCGCATGTAATCGGCTTTAAGCGTAGCCAGCTGACGAGCCTGCTCATAAGGATCGTCTCGAGTTGTTAACAGAATTTGCTCAGTTTTAGTGACCCATTCCTTCTCTATTCGATCTGTATCGGCGGCGGCTTCGGGGGTGGAACCGACAGGCACTGCCGGGGCCGCCTGTGCTCCTGCTGGAGCATTTAGGTTCAGGCTGCCTGCATCGGCAGTGCTAGCTGGCTGGCTCGAGGGGCTAGGAAGTGTTTGAGGAGTAGTGTGATCCATTACTAGTCAGTATACCCTTTTACGACGGCTCAGAACAGCGTATGGACCGCTTATTTTGTCTGTTGTTTAAGCATGTACGAAAAGTACACTGAAAGCACAACTATGAGTGGTACAACTGCCAAAATATCCTTAACGGTGAGCTGACCAATCGACTGCATAGCAATCAGTAGCGCCAGTACCAATGTCGTAGCCAGAGCCATTCGACGCTTTGTATGGGGGCTAAACGGAATAATGCGCTCACTGACTGCTAGTATAAAATCAATTAATACATACAGGGTTGTCGATAGCAGCAGAAACCCGGCGACGATCACTACAGCATAGGCCTGCACGGGGTTTACCAGACTAAAAAACAGTGCATCAACAGCGAACAAGGCAACCAGTTCGATCAGGATACGTTTAGCTCGAGGTTTTAGTTTCACCCCATAAGTGTAACCGGTTTTAAACGGAGTTGCACGTGGGCTATACAAAAAACCACGCACAGAGGTGCGTGGTAGCAATGCCCTGGCAGTGCGTCAGGTTTGATGATACTGGGTGCCTAGGCGACAAATCCGCTT
Organism: Candidatus Saccharimonadota bacterium; assembly: GCA_014377695.1. Classification (GTDB taxonomy): domain Bacteria; phylum Patescibacteriota; class Saccharimonadia; order Saccharimonadales; family UBA4665; genus JACMPA01. The sequence continues at coordinate 1,942 of JACMPA010000030.1, read as the reverse complement.
ATATAAATATAGACTATTGAAGCGCTTGCCGCTCTAGGCGATGACTGACCGCTCTTACCACCTTTAGGGTGATGAAGAGCGAGATGTTCCGGCTCTTTTGCAGGAGACCGGAAAGAATTAGTAAAACCTCGAGACGTAAAGGTTCTACTAATTCCCAAATTGTAAGTACTTTTTTTGTTTTGTAGCTTACAAGTACCAATGCTACTACATCGAACCGTATATGTCAACCCTCTCATGCTTATCCGACAACGAATTTCGGCGCGACCGCCCCTGTAAATACACTCTTGGCCTACGAACGTCATGGGCGTAATGATAGTCTTCCAGCTACTATAGGATGATTGTCGTTCCAGGCAAATAAGACATCTGCAACTATACAGACCCCGGTTTTGATGAGTTCAAATGGCACCTCGGATAGGTTCCTTTCTGCGGAAAGAGAGTAGTAGAGCCACTACAGCTATGACCGCTATTCGTAAATGATCCGGCAATGGCACCTTACTCGTACCGTGCCTTAGCTATCTAGATTGACGTTGTTCAGGGCTTGTCTACCAACACCACACGTGTCCTGCTAAAGTAGTTCAACTATCAACGCTTACGTCTGCCATAACTTCACAAGTTAGTGACCATTCCCCTATTAATGTCCACAACAGTTGAATTCAATAAAACTAATTTGGCTACTGTTAGACGCGTTACCGAACACCCAAATCTGATGGCTTCAAGTTATACACAGTTTTGTAAGATAAATTACATTTTCTTTGTTGACACGTGGTTACCATAAGGGCTATATTAGCTGTAGCACTGAATACAAAAAGTGCTCAAAAATAAAAAAGCCACAAACAGAAATGACGACTTCTTGCAAGTCGTCATCCCACACAAAACAGAGGTGAAAGCCTCAAAACAAAACCAAAACAACCAAATAAAGACACCTCGGCAACTCGCAAGCTGAGGTGTTTTTTTATGTTCTAGGCCCATACAGCAGCTGTAATTTATGATTACGTCTACTTATCAAGCTTTCGAGCCTGATTCTAATTAGCCTTGGTATCTGTTCATCGCAAGTTCAATAGGTGTAATTGCATTCTTTCAGCGATTTTACGAAATAACCTAATTACATACTGCTTATGCTTTGAACTGTTAATTGATGGGTGTAGAATCTTGCCATGAGTACAAGTGGCGCCAAGGTTCAAAGCATCATTACGCTGGGTAGCGCTGGGATAGTTGCTGATGTTGAATGCCACATGGCTAACAGTTTACCCGGGGTATTCATTGTCGGCTTTGCTAGCAAGGCTGTAGACGAAGCCAAGGACCGTATCAGGGGCGCGTTCGCGAATTCCGGCCTGACGTTACCCGCTAAGCGCATTACTATCAACCTAGCGCCGGCCGACGTACCTAAGGACGGAGCATCGTTTGATTTAGCTATTGCGGCCGTTATTATGGTGGCTGCCAAACAGATTAAGCATATCTTCACTGCTAATGAGGCATTATTGGGTGAACTCGGGCTTGATGGCAGCGTGCGTCCGGTTCGGGGCATTATCGGAAAGTTGCTCGTTGGACGGGCCCGCGGAATTACAAACTTCTACATTCCCGAGGCTAATTTACAGCAAGCCCAGCTAGTTCCTGGCATCACACTCTTCCCTGTTAGTGAACTAGCCGTATTGTACCAGTACCTATGTAAAGAGGTGAGTATAAAATCTATTCAAACTGGCCCCGGCATCTATACGGCCGTGCAAGCTGAAATTGATACCAGGAATGGCATGACCGAACAGCCTGACCGCGTCCTGCTGGGCGACATCATTGGGCAAGCGCACGCCAAGCGGGCGCTGGAGATTGCCGCCGCTGGCGGCCACAACGTATTCTTTAACGGTCCGCCCGGCACGGGCAAAAGCATGCTGGCCAAAGCACTACGTAATTTACTACCGGACCTCAATCATGAGGAAATGCTCGAAGT
>JACMPA010000029.1 GCA_014377695.1 Candidatus Saccharimonadota bacterium | reverse complement strand
TGGCTCCGGCTGCTGGGCTCGAACCAGCGACATTCTCGTTAACAGCGAGACGCTCTACCACTGAGCTAAGCCGGAATACTGGTAATGAGATGAACCTGAAGGTTACTCATCGCGCCGGCGAAATGGAATGCATTTCGGCGGGCTGCTCTTTTCCCTTGCCCGTGACAGGGGTCCATGAACTCAGGAAATTATAACTCAAGACTTACAGCGTGGCAACAGCTTAACGGTCGTTCTTGAGTGCACGCTTGATGTCACGGCCTTCATCACGGGCCTTGAGTGCCTGGCGTTTGTCGTATAACTTTTTGCCCTTACCAACAGCAATCCGCAGCTTGATGTAGCGTCCCTGTGTCAAAATTTGCAGTGGTACTATAGTGCGACCCTGTTGTTTGGCTTCGATTAACGCGTCAATCTGGCGGCGCTTGGCCAATAGCTTACGGGCCCTAGTCTGCTCTTCTTCAGGGATTATAATGCCACTGCTGCCATTAATAGCGGCGTTTATCAGGAACAGTTCGGTATCTTTGACGGTGACATACGCACCGCGTAGTTGACCATGGCCCATCCGTAGGGCTTTGGTCTCGCGGCCGCTCAGTTCCATACCCACCACTAACTCATCACCGAGTTCATAATCGTGCCGAGCGCGACGATTGGTGATGGATTTGACTTGATTTTGGTGCTGCTTTTGCTTGGCCATGGCGCTATTGTACCCCAGTTACAGGGTATTGACAAATATGATATAATGTATCACTCATGCAAATATATGAACTATTTGGCGTCAATGCCAGCTTTTACGGCTTTCCAAATTGAAGTATCGCGGTGCATGTGGCGCCAGTACCACCATTCCCCGCCCCACAAATCAATTGGAACGGCTTTGACCTTTTTTGCTAATTGAATATTGCGTTGGATGATTGCTGGACTCATTGATTTGTCCTGTTCTTCCTTACTCGCTCCCGGCGTATTACCACCTGGTACCCATGGCTCGAGCTGCAGTTCATGAATGAATACGGGCCGATTGAGTAGCTGCTTGACCAAAAATTTACGGGTGCGATGTAACAATGGCGTATGGAAGGCTTTACTGTAGCCTCCTTTGCCGTGGATTATGCGGTAATACGAAAATGCCACGATGTCAGGAATTGGCTGACGCACCGGGATGCCCCACGAAGTGCTGGTGCTCATAGCGATTGGTCGAGTGGGGTCTAGTAGTTTGATGAGCAGATACTCTTGACGCAGCCGGTCGCGGTCAACTTCCGGGTTTTTACCAAACTGCAGCAGCAGCGCTTCATTCTCCAACTGGTAGCTAACGATACAGTCCCGGCTTCGGTAGCGCTCGACTACTGTAGCGATGTAATCAAGCAAAGCTGCTGAGCGAACCGGCTTGTCGGCCTTCCAGGCCCACTCTGGCCAATGGCTCTCAGGCCAGCGTGGCTGGCGAGCACCCAGGCAGAGCGTGATGACGCCGCCGGCTTTCTCGATCAGGGTTATTTGAGCATCAAGATCTGTGAAGTCGTATACACCCGGCTGTTTTTCGTGTTCATTCCAATAGCTCATGAGCCTAAAGCGCCGAAAACCTTGTTTGATGAGCCAGGCCAACGCTTTGTCTGGATCGACGCTAAAGTTACGACATTGCTTAATCGAAAAGGTCACACCAAATTTAGCAGGATCAATACAAGATTTTGTCATTGCAGATAGTATACGACGTTCATACTGATCAGATACGATATTTGCGTAATATCCTCCGAATATTTTATGAACAGACTACTCAATGAGTGATAGTACTGTACACAATGATTATGAAAAATTTGTTCGACAAAGATCGCCGAGCCGATATGCTATTTACTGCTGGTTCACAGCAGCTCAAGCGATTCCCCATGCTCGATAGGTTGCTAGTCGGCGATAATGTCATCCCCGCTGGCTGGCGGCACATTGGCGCCTCTGTAGACGATTATGAAGGCTACTGGATAGATATTCCTGGTGCTGAGCACGGATCGATTGCTAATTCCTCGGTTATACCGCAACGTAGCAACGTTGGCTATCAGTCATGCACGTCTACTTGAATCACGCTAGATTTGCGGCGGTGACGCACGTGATGCTATTGCGCTGGGGGTTGGCAAACAGGTGGTGGTTGGGGCGATGGCCGCGAACGAACGCTTCAATACTGATACAGAGGATGTTACTCGGGTACTGATTCAATTAAGACTTAATCAAGGTAGCGTGCTGGCTACGCCAGGCGCTTATTCACCGACCAGCGGTGAATTCACCGCAGCGACCGGAGTATTGCTTGCTCTACGCTCAGCCGCTGAGGCTAATCCCCATATACAACTGATCTAGTTAGTTTTTTAAGGTCGCTTTAAATTCTTCGCGGGCGACGTTCATCAGGCTTGGGTCGTGCTGGACTTTGTCACGGTAGTACCAGTATTCGCTGCCCCACAAGTAAACTTCCTTCATGCCGGTGCCTTCAGCGAACCGAACGCGGCCGCTCAGACGCTTACTATCAAGCGACTTATCAGCTTCAGCTACCGAAATGTCGTTTAGTTGTTTGCTATTGGGCGCCCAAGACTCGGCCTGCATTTCGTGAATGATCGTATCCTTACCGGTTGCGATTTTTGTCCAGCCAGCCGTAAAAGCGTAGAACCAGGCTGGGAACGGGTATTCCAAGTACCTGTGCGTATGGAAGCCTTGGTCCCAGACGCGTTTGTAGACACTTATGCCGAATTCATCCGGCTGCGGATCGCCGACTGGCCAGCCGAGAGCGTTGTTACTGCGGTTAATGATAACCGTATGTTTGGAGTCATGCTGCTTGACCAAAGCGTACTCACTTATCAGTCGAGAGCGGTCTAACGCCCCAGGAATGGTTTCACAGATACCGAAGCCCTTCAAAAAGAATTCATTTTCGACCTGGTAGCTCTGGAGTGCCGGTGAGTTTTTGTAGCGGTCGACGACGGCTGCAATGTAGGTATTGAGCTGCGCCTTCCAAACCTCCGGCGGCTCACTCCTCGCCCAATCAGGCATGTGACATTCAGGGTATCGTGGTTGGCGTAGGCCGAGGCTCAGCGTAACGTGGCCTTTGACTGCTTCGATCTTCTTAAACTGCCAATCGAGTTGGCTAAAATCGTAGATACCAGGTTGTGGTTCCATTTGATTCCAGTAGCTGACCAACCTAAAGTCACGGATACCAATGTCATCGGCAAGTGCGTCCAACGTTTCTTTCGGATCAACGCCTAAGCTCTGAGCATAGGCCGGAACAAATGACGTACCCAGTACGAACGGTGTAGTGCGCTCACTCCAGATGTACCAGCGAGCGATGCCATACATGATACTCAAACACACAAGTAGTGTCGTGAAGCTGATCGTTAGTAGTTTTTGCCACAGACCTCTGCGCCAATACGCCTTGAGCAATCGTCCTGGGAGACGCCAGGCGCTTTTCAGCTTACTATGAGAAGCTGTTGCTAAGGATTTATGAGATGTCATCAGGTAGTATTATAACAATGCAAAAACACATACGAATCAGTTTAGTTATACCAGTCTACAACGAAGAAAGCTATCTAGCGGCTTGTCTACGCTCAGCGCTGGCTCAGCGCCAACCCTTCGACGAGGTTATTGTCGTTGATAATAACTCGTCAGATGCTACGGCTCGAATCGTGAGTCAATTTCCTGGTGTCCGATTGCTGTACGAGCCTCGTCAAGGGGTGGTCCACGCCCGCAACCGTGGCTTTGACGCCGCATCAGGCGAAGTTATTGCCCGCATCGATGCCGACACACGGTTACCGGATGATTGGACGATGCAACTGACGCAGAGCTTCGCTGTCGAGACTACGGCTGCGGTTACTGGTCAGATCAGCTACTACGAAACAGCTCTGCCGCGGCTTCTGAGTGCCTCGGACAGCTCGGCCCGCCGAGCAGTTGCCTTTTTGCTGGGCCGCAATATGGCCCTGCAGGGTGCTAATATGGCGCTCCGCCGATCGGTTTGGTTGGATGTTCGTGGTGCAATTTGTACCCAAGCTGGTGCTCACGAGGATTTTGATTTGGCTATCCATGCAGTTGAGCAAGGGCATGCAGTGATGTACGACGCCGACCTGCACGCTGAAGTTGCCTTTCGTCAGGCGGCGAGTACTTGGCGAGCGTTTGCGAATTATTATTGGCATTGCCCTAAAACGTACCTGGACCACGGTATTATGCGGGGCTACTGGTTTGTGCCAGTGGCGTTCAGTATGGTAGTGGCCTACCCACTATTGCACGGTCTGCGGCGTATTTCTATGAGACAAAAGTGGTCGCAGCCACTAACCGTCCGGGTAAATCCGGCCACGTTCGTCGACTAAGTACCTTGGGTGTTGGAGTTATAGCCGCCACCGTCGGTGGCGGCTGGGTGACAATTGGCCCATAGGCCAATTTTCGACTGTCGAGCGGCATCGGCTTCGGCTTTGAACTGATCAGATTTGGTAAACGGAAAGTATGGGTAATAAAAGGCATGGCCGGTCTTCAGTAGTTCATCCTGGACCAAACGGCCATCTGGCAGATAGATGTAGCGCAATAAACGATCATAGCGGTCGCGGTTGGTGCTTTCTGGGTCAGACGCTAACCGAACCTTGCCTCCAGCCTCGCTGATAAGTTTTTTTGTGTAAGCCGAGGCTTCGGGACCGTAGCACTGCACGGTTTTGCGGGGATCATGCGTTTCCGGTGTATCTACGCCGACGAAACGCAGTGTTTCGGTCGTACCATTCATATCAATCATGATGGTATCGCCATCGTCATACTTAACGACCGTGTATAGTCCTGGCTGATTGACTTCAGCTGCCGTTTTAATGGTACCAAACCAGCCCTGCTGCTGTCCAAAATAAATAACAACTGAGGCGACAAACACCATAATCGATAGCCACTTACGCTGTTTGCGAGATAGGAGCGATAAGGCACTGCGGGTCATGCTATTACAATTCGAGAGCGGTTTTGATGCTTGCGGCGTCCACGTGAGCACCGTCGATTTTAAGCACGTGTTCGTCACTGTCTGGTTCTTGGAGGTTATCGCTCATGCGCGTAAAGGCGTTCATCGGCATGTTACCCCAGATCCGGGTGTCTTTGTTCTCTGATTCTTCGGTAGCTCGCTTTTGAGCCAGGGCACGGTTGGTCGTGACCCACACGACGATAGTTTCCGCACCGTGCTTTGTGGCCATACTACGCAGGCGGTCACGATCTTTGCGAAAATTGAAGTTAGTGTCATATACCACGCACTTCCCTTGCTCAAGCAGCTCGTCGGCGACGCGGTTTAAGTGGTCATACAAAATCTTGCTTTCCGCCGGGCTGTGGCTGGTTTCATCAAACATAACGTGCCGCTCGAAGTCCGCCCATAGGTGTACCCCACCGGTTTGCTGGGTAATAAGCCGGGCGACGGTAGTTTTGCCGGATCCAGGGTAGCCTACAAACAGGTACAAAGTTGGTTTCATGCAGGTATTGTACCAGATTCTAAGTATTGATAAATAATGATTTAAATGGTATAATCATTTCATGGCTAACCGAGTAGAATACGGAAAAATCGAACGAATAACCGGTCAAACCTTTGATCCCGTACTTGCCTTCATGCAAGCCGTTCCAGCGATGATTGCCAAGGCTCGTAATGATGGCTGGAGTAGTGCACATTCCTACCGCGGATTCCACGTTGCCGGGACCGCGTATGCCATAAACACCACCGACAAAGTGGCGGTGACCGAGTCTGGTGGAAATCTAAAGCGAGAAACCAAGGGTAAGGTATGTGTCGAAAAGCGACTCGATGGTCGGCTACGCAAAAGCATGACCGATATAATAGGGTTCGTAGTCCTTGGCACATCTGATCAACAGTCTATAGAAGACGTCACCGGTCTGGCGACTCCGACACTCCATCTGTGTAGTGACTGCCGTCAAGAAATACCAGCAAGTCCGATTGTTTCCCCTACCACACTCATTGTACATAGCGGTCTTGTGCAAGATGTAAATCAAGCATTTACTATCGGCCAGGAAGTTGGTATGTATGCCCGAGTTGATAAAAACCAGGTTGATCCATTGCTGCATGACGCGCTACCTGACTTCCACGATTGGGGCGCCCGGGTAAACACATATATAAAGTTAACAGGCGGCCAAGAGGCCGCCTGTGCAATTGACCTCGGTGAACGACAGCGCTTAGCGCAGTTAGCACTGAGTAAAACTGTACAATCCTAACTAGGCACTAAGTTGCTTAGCAAATCACCCCTGTTTGAACTGAGTGGCAACCGCATTAGCCAATAGCATCCTCATTTGTAAATTGTTGGAGAGAAGTACAGCATCATTCAGCTGTAGCGCTGTCTAGTACTAACTGCGTGCGAATGTCTTGGATGATCACTTCATTCAGCGATAATGGATGATAGCCACCGGCCATATGGCCCAGCCAAAGTAGTTGATCCGGCTCTTCAGGATCTATACCGTGCCATTCAACTAATTGCGCCCTCATTGATCGGCTGCTGCCGGCGTCCTCAATCATTGCTGGGAAGCCACCAAGCTGTCGTAAACAAGCGTTTATCGATAAATGACTCAGTTTTCGTTCAAGTTCAAGCATACCTAATGGGTCGAATTTCCTTGGTTCCCAGCTTTTGACAATGTCCATTTGGCGTATGAACTCGGTAGTTTCATCAATGAATTTCAGGAGTGAAAATTTTACTGCAAATTCGGTACTCGGTACGCTCATACGGACATTGTACTCTTACTGGAGTTATTCGAGATCTCCCTAGTAATCAATACCCTTGTTAGCCAGGAATTTATCATCAAAGTGATGCTTAATTTTGGTCATGTTAGTAGCAATGTCAGTCAGGGGAAGCAAACTGTCGGGGAAATCTCGGCCCGTGACGCAGATACTAGTTTTAGGGCTGTGGCCTTCTAGCAGGGCCTGCAGTTGGTTCTCGGTCAAAAGGCCGTCATGGACGGCATTATTTATTTCGTCGCAGATCACCAGGTCGTATTCACCAGAGGTGGCGGCCTGTAAGGCTTCAGCATACGTGTCTTCGGCGGCCTGCTTGTGCTGTTCGGGCGTAACTGCTGTGGCACTTAAGTCACCAGCAGCGTAAAAGCCTTTACCGCCTTTATAAAAGTACAGCTGGTCTTTGAACAGTGGCATAATGTCACGGATGAAGGCATGCTCACCAACGCCCCAATATTTGATAAATTGAATGTATGCCACGTTCCAGCGATTACCAAGGGCTCGGGTCATCAGGCCCATTGATGCACTAGTCTTGCCTTTGCCTTCACCGGTGTACACCAGGACGACAGCTTCTTTGGTTTCATAATCTTCAAATGCCATATATGAATAGTATAGCGTGAGTCGACCGGCATAGGAACAGATCGATACAATGCTGCCTACGACAAGTGAATTATATTATGTGAGTCGCGGCCATTCTCCTTGAGGATTATATGACCATTGGGGTGTACTGCAGACACCCCAACTGCACTGCTCAGTCGCTTTAAGCGCTTACCAAATGACGCTAATACCACTTCGCCAGCTGCAGCCTCCACCGGCAAATCCAGAGCGTGGAACATAGTCACTAGCCTGTCAGTGATAGCAATTTGGGGGTACAATGCTGCCGTTGGCGTAAGAACTGGTGGCTCTTCTGCATAAAGCCCAACACCACGAGCGGGAGTTTCATCATTTAAAAAAATTTCGCTCTGGGCTTGATGAAGCTCAGCACTAAACTTAGCCGCTACAATCGAATCCGGATGGTATGGATTACCGTTGGCTAGTGAATAGATTTCATCGCTGTAACGATCAATCAGCTCATAAGGAAAAGTTCTAAGTGTAGGCCGACCCGTTATTTCGAGCTTTCGGCCTTGGCTGTGCCGAAGGTTGCGAGCCTGCTCGATTTTTTTGCTTATTTGGATATCAGTAGGGCTAGGATCATCGATTGTTTTGGCAACTGACATGGTCAAAGCGTCAAAATGTTTATTAACGACCATTGCGCCAAAAGCGTTGATCGTCCGGGATACGTCCACAGCGCGTGATGGGTCGGTCATGCCCAGCTCCATAGTGTGCGCAGCAGCTGCTCCAGCGAAGCCGGCGAATATTCGGCGGTCGCTGCGGCCAAAGTCCTGTTCCGCTCGATAAACATAGGAAGTTGTGCCGACAGATGCATCTGGTACTATCGGCACGTTGTACTTCTGAGGGATAGACATAGGCAACTCCAATTACGCCATAATCGTAGCAGCATACATGTTACGTAGCTGTGAGAATTTCTGCTAATCCGTTGTGATGTACGATACATGCAAAATTGCGGGCATTAGAATGCCATAGGCCTACTATGCACTCATCCCCTTACGAGTGTGGCGACAGTACGTTAGGCAGCTAATGCAGCGTCGATTTTTGGTCGGTCGAACCCGACTATGATCGTGCCGTTCATATCTATAACCGGTATACCCATTTGGCCAGACTTAGTCACTGCTTCTTTGAGCCAGTCTTCGTTCTCATCGACATTACGATATTCGTACTTGACGCTTTTGTCATCGAAATACTTCATAGCTACATGACAAAATGCACACCATTCAGCACCATACACAATAATTGGATTTTTAGATTCATTCATGAGCAACATTTTACCACCATTACTTTACATTGTATAGTGAGAATACTTACACATAACCCGCTTAAACTTTACTGATGAGTCCGAAGCTAAATGGTGATTTGCATCGCCAGGTTCATATCTGTTATAGTAGCGGAAAGATGAAGACGACCGCCGCACATTCGACGCCGCCAACTCAAAGTGGATTTGATGCTCAAGGGCGTCCAAGTACTATTGCAGCAGCCTCGAACCTAGTTTGGCAGTTGGCCGTCGTGGTACTACTACCCATCTTGGCTGGCGCAAAGCTCGATGACGTTTTAGACAGCAAGCCATTACTGACGGTCATCGGTTTTGCCATCGGCGCAATCGGCATGAGCATTGTGGTTTGGCGACAAATGAAAGCCATGAGTCCTGTAATCGATCCTAGAACTAATTCCGATACTAAGGAACAACCCAAATAACTATGAACATTCCGACACTCAATTTTATAACTCGTTTTGCAGCTGACGATGGTCCTGCAATTCACGTCGCACCGGCTGAGATATTTCATGTTGGTGGTGTAGCGATCACTAACTCTATACTCTATGGCTGGATATCGATCACCTTGATTACTATCGCTTTGGTAGCCATCGCTCGTAAAGTGACCTTACAACCGAAGGGCGGTGCAATGCAAATGGTAGAAGCAGGTGCAGACTTTATTAGTAGTGCCGTGGTAGATGCCTTTACCGACAAATCACGGGGCCGAAAATACGTACCTTTCTTCGTGACGGTCTTCTTCTTTATTCTGCTCAACAATTGGTTTGGTTTAATTCCGGGTGTTGGTGAAGCGATTCAGCGCGGTGAGAATCCGGTACTCCGGCCGTTTACAGCCGACCTAAACGGCACGTTAGCTATCGGTATTTTTACGATGGTCTATGTCTACTTTGCCTCGATCCGCGAATCGGGTGGTATCGTGAAGTACTTTAAGCACTTCTTCCTTGGTAGCCCGTTAAATCCATTATATTTAGTCATAGGTATCCTCGAAATATTCACCGATCTGACACGGACGCTCAGCCTGAGTCTTCGGCTGTTTCTAAATGTGACTATTGGTGAAATCGTGATTGCCGTGTTTGCTTACTTGGGCCATGCTGGTGGCTTCGTAACTGCTCTGCCGTTTACGTTGGTAGAGCTGTTCATTGGTGCACTGCAGGCTTACATTTTTACTGTTTTGAGTCTGCAATACCTGGCAATTACGGTCAATCACGCCACCGAACACGACAATCATGATTTGACCGAAGATGAGCCTCATGAAACAATAGGAGTTGATCGAGATCGCGTTGGGGAGGCTACCGCAGCATAACTCTGTGTCATGCCGAACTTGTTTTGGAATCTTCCACCTATCCCCTGGCACCGAAGATCCCGACCCAAGTTCAGGATGACGCTTTGAACTAGGATCTCGTACCAGGACAATACATAATCAGTAAGTAAACTAAGGAGCAACAAATGTTTAATTTCGCAGCAGAAGCAATCAACACTGCAGTCATCGGCAAGGGCCTAATGGTTGGCCTCGGCTTTATCGGTCCATCGATTGGCATTGGCATCATTGGTGGTAACTACCTCAAATCAGTTGGTCGCAACCCAGAAGCCGCTAAGTTCTTCGGTCAAGCCCTCGTGTTCGTCGCTATCGTCGAGCTCTTTGGTCTGCTAGCCTTTGCTAGCACATTCATTGTCAAATAGTCATAAACGCATCTTCAAGCACTAATATTTAGGAATACACCCGTGATTACATTACTCACACAATTTGGAGCGGAAGAATCATCCGGCATTGGTGCGCTGGGACTTGATGGTAAAGCTTTGCTAGTACAGTTGGCTACCTTTATCCTAGCTTTTTTCGTCCTCCGCAAATTTGCTTTTAAGCCAATTCTGAGCGTTTTGACTGAGAGACGCGAATTGATCGAAAGCGGCGTCAACCTCGGTGAGCAGATGAAAAAAGAAAAGGCTGAGCTGGAAGCCAACGTCGACAAGACGTTGGCTAAGGCCAGAACCGAAGCTGACGCTATCATAGGGGCGGCCCAAGAAACTTCGCGCGACACCATCCGCGAAGCCGAAGACAAAGCCCGCGACAAGGCTGCCGGTATTTTGACCGACGCCGAAGAACGGATCAAAACTGACACTGCTCGAGCTCGTAAGAAGCTCGAAGGCGAATTAGTCGGCTTGATTTCGGACGCCACCGAAGCTATCATCGGCGAAAAAGTCGATGCCAAAAAAGATGCTCAGTTGATTGATCGAGCATTGCAAGGTCAGAAGGCTTAAATGAAAGCCCCGCGAACTCGCATTTCTAGCACCATTGCTGAGAGCACACTCAATAGTGGCAGTTCAACAGCGTTAGTACACGAGATCGCGGCCTACTTGCTGTCCGAAAACCGCGTCGGCGAGTTGAACTCAATCATGCGTGACGTCCAGGCCGATTGGGCCAAAGCAGGCTACGTTGAGGTCCTGGCCTCGACGGCGCATGAGCTTTCAGCTGATGTCCGGGCTAAGATCACCAAGCAAGTGCAAACGCTTCACCCAGATGCTAAGCAGATTATCGTGACCGAAGTGCTCGACCCAACCATTATCGGTGGTGTGCGCCTCAGTCTCGCTAATCGGCAATTGGATTTGTCGGTGGAAGCTAAACTGAATAAATTCAAGCAGTTTACCCTAGGAAAGGCGTAAAGGAATACTACATATGGCAGATTTATCTATTACTGAACTATCAGCAGACATTCGAGCGGCAATTGCCGAGCTTAAGGCGCAACCGGAGTTAGAAAGCGTCGGTGTTGTAACTCGCGTCGGCGACGGCATTGCCTGGATTTATGGCCTCAGCGCTGCTGGCTATAACGAGATGCTTGAAATCGATGGTTCCGATGGCCAAAAGGTTACCGCCTTCGCGTTTAACCTCGCTACCGACGAAATCGGCGCTGTACTCCTCGGTGAGGACACCAATGTTAAGGCTGGTGCCAGCGTTCGCTTAAGTGGCCAGGTGCTCGAAGTACCTGTCGGTCCAGAGCTCGTTGGTCGGGTCGTTGACCCGTTAGGTAATCCAATCGATGGTGGTGAACCGATAAATGCCAAATTAAAAAGCCGCGTGGAGCGCCCTGCTCCGGGTGTGCTAGACCGCAAATCGGTTCATGAACCACTGATGACCGGCTTAGTTGCAATCGATGCCATGGTACCAATTGGTCGTGGTCAGCGGGAGCTAATTATCGGTGACCGTCAAACCGGTAAAACCGCCATTGCCGTAGACACAATGGTTAACCAGTTTAAACAAAAGACCGGTGTTATCAACGTCTATGTTGCTATCGGTCAAAAGCTTTCCAAGGTTGCTGCCTTACAGGAGCGGTTGAAGCGTGAAGGCGTTATGGACCAAACAATTATTGTTGCTACTGGCCCATCCGATCCTGCTGCCATGCTCTACCTAGCGCCCTATGCCGGTGCTGCCATGGGCGAATACTTCCGTGACAACAAGCAACACGCCCTGATCATTTATGATGACCTTACTAAGCACGCCCAGGCGTATCGTCAAATGTCTCTTTTGCTCCGCCGCCCACCAGGACGCGAAGCCTACCCGGGTGACGTGTTTTACTTGCACTCACGTTTACTGGAGCGGGCTGCTAAGTTATCCGATGACCTCGGTGCTGGCTCACTAACCGCCTTGCCGATCATTGAAACCCAAGCTGGCGACATCTCCGCTTACATTCCAACCAATGTAATTTCTATCACCGACGGTCAAATCTTCCTGGAAACTTCCCTGTTCTATCAAGGTATTCGACCAGCGATCTCGGTCGGTCTCTCCGTCTCTCGTGTCGGCGGTGCTGCCCAGACAAAGGCTGTGAAATCTGCCGGCGGTAGCCTGAAGCTAGCTTTGGCGCAGTTCCGTGAACTAGCCGCCTTTAGCCAGTTCTCAACTGATCTCGATCCAGAAACTCGTCAAATTATTGAGCGCGGTCAACGCCTTACTGAGCTGTTAAAACAGCAGCAATTCGCGCCATATGCCATTTGGGAAATGTACGCCGTCCTCTACTCGGCCAACGAAGGTGCCTTTGACATTGTACCGCTCGAGAAAGTCGAAGCTGCTCGTGAAGCTATCCTCCGCGAACTCAAAACTAAGCATGCCAAGACCATTGAAACTATCAACACCGGCGACAAAGTCAGTGACGCCGATAACGCAGTTGTCCTGAAGATTGCTACATCCGTCGCTAGTACCTACGAAATCAAGGAAGCGAAGAAGTAAGAATAGTCTATGGCTAGTACAATTGCTCTCAAACAACGCATTAAATCCATTAAGGGCACCCGGCAAATCACTAAAGCTATGCAATTAGTGAGCGCTAGTAAGCTGCGCCGGGCACAAGAGTACGCTGCTGCCAGCCGGGCGTACGCTGATCTTGCCAACGAACTTTTGGCCCGCTTGAGTGGTATCAACGAAGTTGAGCGTGAACCACTGTTTGTGAAACGCGAAGTTCACACTCGTTTGTATATCGTCGTGACCTCTAACAGCGGCTTGGCCGGAGCCTACAATGCTAACGTACTCAAACAGCTGACTACCGGCCTCCGCGCTGATGCGGCTGCAATTGTTAAGAGTCAAGTCATTGCTATTGGTAGTAAGGGCGCGCAGTTTGTTCGCCGTCTGAATGAAGCTGAGCTAATTGCCGTCTATCCATCGCTAGGCGATCACCCTTCCGCTAATGACATCCGACCAATTCTCACTACCATGATAGACCTATATAAAAACGCCGAAGTCGACGACATCCGGTTGCTATACACCAAATTTCAATCAACTGTGGTTCAAATTCCTCAAAGCCTGCAATTATTACCAGCTGAAGCACCGGAACGTGACGAAGCGAAAGTAGCTGTTGTCAGTAACTTTGAACCGGACGTCGAAACGGTAATTGACCAGGTTACCATCCGACTCGTCGAGGCCCAGATATGGCAAGCTGTCCTTGAGTCGCTGGCATCTGAACATGCCATGCGCATGGTCGCCATGAAGAATGCTACCGACAATGCCAAAGACCTAATTGATGACTACACTTTGGCGTTAAACACTGCCCGTCAGTCAGCTATTACTCAGGAGCTGGCCGAGATTAGCGGTGGTGCGGAGGCATTAAATGGGTAGCCATTCTGCCGAACGACCGATGGAAGAGCCGTGGCTTCCCCTGCCGGCTCAAACCTATTACGAGACTTTGCATAGTCCGGATAGTAAGCTGCCAGATGGCTGGCTTAAGGCCGAGGAGCCAGCTGATTTAAGCAACCTCATTAATATAGAATATGACCAACAAGACCTTGAGCGATTGGCTCGCCGGGCAGCAGATGCTGCTATGGACGAGGTGCAAGCTGCGTATCGTAGTCCATTTATTGTTAACGCTGCACTGGCCGCAGCAAGACTCGCTTTAGGCATTAAAGAATTACCGCCGTTGGAGGCTAAAAATGACTGAATCATTTCAAAGTAGTCGTGGCCGAGAACTAGCCCAGCAGGTGGCCGAACAATTGAGGCGAGCAAATCCAATACAAGAGAGCGTCGAAGTTACCGTACCAGCTTTTGATCCGACAACACCCGATGAGCAACAAGTATACGTAACCAACCCCGGGCATAACCCAATGGTAGAGAACTAAGGAGAATATGATGGCACAAGCAACAGCAGAAAAAACCAACAATGGCCGAATCACCCAGATTGTGGGCGTGGTCGTCGACATCGAGTTTAGCACTGGCAACTTACCCGCAATTTATAACGCCCTCACACTTCAGCACGACGGTACTTTACTTACGCTCGAAGTCGCCCAGCACCTCAGTGAATCCAGTGTGCGGGCCATTTCGCTAGGTTCGACTGACGGTTTGCCACGTGGTTCTGAAGTGACTGATACTGGCGCGCCTATTAACGTGCCCGTTGGTGATGAAACGCTTGGCCGTATGTTTAATGTTACTGGTCAACCAATTGATGGCAAGGGCGGCACATTCGCTAAAACTGCCCCAATTCACCGGACCCCACCACCACTCATTGACCAATCTGGTCAGGTAGAAATCCTGGAAACAGGCATCAAGGTCATCGACTTGATCTGTCCAATGGCTAAGGGTGGTAAAGCCGGGCTCTTCGGTGGTGCCGGTGTCGGCAAGACCGTCCTGATTCAAGAACTTATCAACAACATTGCTAAGTTTCACTCTGGTTACTCAGTATTTGCCGGCGTCGGTGAACGTACCCGTGAAGGTAACGACTTGTACGGCGAAATGGAAGAATCCGGTGTGCTCAAAAACACTAGTCTGGTCTTCGGCCAGATGAATGAGCCACCTGGTGCTCGTCTGCGGGTTGCCTTGAGCGGTTTGACGATCGCCGAGGACTTCCGGGACAAAGGTTCCGACGTGCTACTGTTCGTCGACAATATCTTCCGCTACACCCAAGCCGGAGCTGAAGTTTCCGCTTTGCTCGGTCGTCTGCCGTCAGCTGTTGGTTACCAGCCTAACTTGGCTCAAGAGATGGGTCAGTTGCAAGAGCGTATTACCTCGACTAAACAAGGTTCGATTACTTCGGTACAAGCGGTCTACGTTCCAGCCGATGACTTGACAGACCCAGCGCCAGCAACCACCTTTGCTCACCTGGACAGCACGATTTCATTGAACCGGGCCCTGACCGAAATTGGTATCTACCCGGCTGTCGATCCACTTGATTCCAGTTCTACTCTGCTTGACCCAGAAATCGTCGGCGAAGAGCATTATAGCGTTGCCCGTGAAGTTCAACGCGTACTACAGCGATATAAGGACCTCCAGGACATTATCGCCATCCTTGGTATGGAAGAATTGTCCGATGAAGATAAGCAGCTTGTAGCCCGCGCCCGCAAGATCCAGCGGTTCTTGAGCCAGCCATTCTTCGTCGCCGAGCAGTTTACCAACAACCCTGGTCAATACGTGAAGCTAACCGACACTATTCGGGGCTTCAAGGAAATCCTAGACGGTAAGCACGATGATAAGCCAGAAAGTGCCTTTTACCTGAAGGGTGGCATCGAAGACGTCGTTGCTGCTGCAAAGAAGGGTAAATAAGCATGATCCGCTTCCAACTTGTCGCCCTAAGCGGTACCAAGTTCGATGAAGAAGTCTACGAAGTTCTGTTGCCGACGCTCGAAGGTGAAATCGGTGTCTTACAGGACCACATGCCCCTGGTTAGCGTTGCGACCTCTGGTGCAATCGCCGTCCGCCGTCAGCAAAAAGACTCTGACGCCCAACGGGAATTCTTTGCAACTAATGGTGGTGTCATCGAAGTCAGCAATAATGTCCTTCGGGTACTAGTAGACGAAGCTGACCACGCCGATAGTATCAATGAAGCCGAAGTCGAAGCTGCAATGGAGTTAGCCAAGACGATGAAGGCTGAGGCCAAGGACCAAGTCAGTTTAGAGCATGCTCAAGCAATGGTTGATCGCCATGCAGTCAGGCTCCAGGTAGCGGGTCTCAAGAAGCGCCATCAGCGTAAGTAATCATCCACTTGACAGCTAGGTGTTATACACCCGAGTGTCAATAGCACTGAAATGCACGTAAAAAGAGCGCCCAGCGGGCGCTCTTTTGATCTTTACAAGCTGCGTCTATGCAGTATTAAATCTTTTTGGTCGGCTTGCTAACAGCAGTACAGTATTTGCAGCGCTTGGCAGCTGCTGGGATGCCGCTCAGGCACTCCGGACACTTACGCTCTGACGGCGCTTCGATTTCGTCAGAAGGCTTCATATGTGACATTAATTTGTTAAGTGGCT
Organism: Candidatus Saccharimonadota bacterium; assembly: GCA_014377695.1. Classification (GTDB taxonomy): domain Bacteria; phylum Patescibacteriota; class Saccharimonadia; order Saccharimonadales; family UBA4665; genus JACMPA01. The sequence goes on along the minus strand of JACMPA010000029.1, from coordinate 8,428 downwards.
GTACTACACCAAAGAATATAACAGCAGCGATTATAAGGAACGACACGACAGCATTAATAAAATCACCGTACATAAATTTGCTGCCGTTAATGGTGAATGACAAGCCAGAAAAGTCCGGTTGCCCACCGATGGCAGCTATGAGTGGTGTAACTAAGTCTTTGACGAGTGCCATGACAATTGCACTAAACGCGGCACCTATGACGACTGCAACGGCCAAATCAATGACGTTACCGCGGAGTATAAACTTCCTAAAATCCTTTAGCATTCCAAACTCCTCTGTTACATATGATAGTTGCATTTATAATACAGCTGAACAGGTGGAATACAAGTCTTTAGCTAAGCAGCTGGATTGATAGGCGGATTAACCTCTACATATTCCGGCATAGCTCGAACCTCTTGCATGACTTCTTCGGCAACCTTGGACAATAAGTTGAAACGGGTCATATCAGCAACCGCCTGTAAGTAGGCATCGCCTGGATCGGCATGACTGGATCGTAGCAAATTTGCTTTGACAATAGCAGCCCGAGCAAAGGCACTGTCTTCGGCTGTCAAACCTTTCCACTTTTCGCTATGGCTCATCTTTGAAGTCGTTGCGCCAATTGCTAGTGAGTCTTTTAAGGATAGTTCGGGGTTCGGTGGTTGATTTCTCATGCCGGTCTCCTTTAGTACTCTAAGAATAGAGCGATACGGCCGGAAGTACCGTGATCAATCGTACACGATCACTGTGATTTGCATCACTTGTTAGAGCGGCGTATACTTGCGAATTGAATCGAACAAAATAAGCTTTTTAGGTTAGGAACTTATGTCAGAACAATTAACAAGTAGTGGAGATATTTTTATGCCGACAGATATTGCAGTCGTTGCAGCAGCACAATTAGGTTTTGCTCGTGGTAAAGTCGGTCAGCGCTATCCGCTGATGACCGATAAAGAGCGTGCCGGCTTCGCCCTAGAATGTGCCGTGCACACCAAGCTATTGACTATCACAAATACCGCTGATTGCGGCGACGAGCGGGAAACTATTGCTTTGGCTGACGGTACGACCGATTCAGAAACATTGCAGCGGCGAATTGTGGCCCAGCTGTTTGGTGGCATTGGACTTGCGGCTACCAAAGCGGTAGTCGAAGCAAACGCGGCAATCGTTAAAGACGCTCCAGATTTCTGGTCAGCCTATATGAGTGTGTCGAGCGTGCTTACGCAGCTCGGTTACGAAGATGCCGGACATTATGGGTGTGGTGCCAGCAAATCTGTAGAAGCATCAGTTGTAAACCAAATACCTTTCGAACAAGCTTTAGGTGGCGTTGGATTACTGGTGGCCGATGATGGAGGCAATGAACTGTTACTGAAGCAGAACACCGATACCAAGCTGCAGCGGTTACAAGCAGGCTTTTATGGCAGCTGGGGCCCACAGGCTCATATTGATCACTTGAATAAGACTGTGCCACACAACCTTTCAACCCTTAAACAGGATCCAACCGATACAGAAACAGATGGACACAACGGCTCAGGTTTGTACGTTGTGACACAAACAAGACAGGGCTACCAAAAGACCGGCCGGGCTTTCTCGGTTACCTTGCCGATGATGCAAGAGCTGTCCCAGAAGCTGGGTGGTAGCGCCGACGAGCGACGTCGGATATTGCTTGGTTTTGCTGATGACACTTTGCACGTCGGTGCCGGCATCGTTACCAAAGACTTCCCTGTTTTCGCGCAGTCTGCTTAAATATCACCACTGTAAGTACCCCTGTTGCGTAAACTACTATTTACAAAATGTTTTACAGGCGTTACGCTTGAGGTATTAAAACTCTAGGAGGGTTCCATGTTCGCAAGAAATAAAGTAGCCATGTTAATGGCTGAGTTTTTGGGCACCGCGACCCTGACACTCGTAGTGTTGTCGGTCCAGCGCTCAACAATTGGTATTGCCTACTTCGTAGCCATAGCTGCTGGTTTGGCGTTCGCCGCACTAGCGTACATCTTTACAAACGTGTCGGGCGCACACTTTAACCCAGCAATCACCATTGGTGCGATGACAACTCGTCGCGTCAAAGTATTACCAGGTGTTACTTACATCGTGGCACAACTACTTGGTGGTTGGGCTGCCTATGGCATCTACACGTACTTCGTGAACTCTAGTTTGCAACAAATTGGCGGTGCGTTCACAGCTCGTATTATGTTGGCTGAGGCACTTGGTGTCTTCATCTTTGCCTTTGTATGGGCTGCAGTTGCTTCACAGAAGCTATCTGCAAGCTTGAACGGTGCCGGTTTGACTCTTGGTATCATTGTCGCATCAGTCGCCTCTATTGGCTTCCTGAACCCAGCCGTCGCTCTTGGCGCACGGGCTTGGGATATTTGGGGCACAATGGGTTGGGGTACCTACGTACTTGGTCCAGTAGTTGGTAGCGTTATTGCTTTCAACCTGTACGAGCTTGTCTTTAGCGAAGCTGGATTCAACTTCGGCTTCCGTAACAGTGCAGCGGCTACCAGTCCTGCAGTTAGCAAACCAGTCATGAAATCACCTGGTAAGCCAGGAAAGAAAGTTGTTGCGAAGAAGCGCTAAGTAAGCAATCCTTTGAACGTAAAAATCCCCTCGTATGAGGGGATTTTTCTTTATAGCTTAGAAGTCAACGCGGCTGCATAACTACTCATTTGGCCCGTGCACTACTCTTCAGTCAGTAACTGCCTCTGAAACGCTTTGACGCCAGATAAGCTTTTGGCGTAGGTATCGATATTCGGTAAGTCCAAAGTCTGGATGCGCTGCCATACGACTTTGATGAGCCGTTTGATCTCGTCAGCTTCGGCCTCGTCAAATGTAACCAGCAGTGGTGGTTGAATAGTTCCAGCTGTGTTTTTATCGGGCTCTACAAATTCCAACCGGGCTTCTTCTACCCGGTAATTGCCCCAAGTACTGCTACCCTCGACTAAGAATTTATAAAAGTACAGTTGGTGTTTATACTTATGGGCTTTAGTTTCGCTGCTCCATTTGGCCAGTGAGGCGCCCGTTTTATAATCAACAATTCGGACTGTTTTGGCTTGTTCATCGATCTCCAAACGGTCAATTTTGCCGCTCAGACGAGCTTCACCAAGCATAACCCCTTCGCTATAAAAGTTAACTTCCGCTTTGGCTGGCCGAGCAAACATATCCGCCCGGGCAGTTATATACTTCTCGAGCGATGCCCGGCCTTTGGCTCGGGCATGATTCCTATCATGCTCCGCAAGATAGCGTTTGGATAGCTCAGTATCGTACTGCAGCAGTACCTCAGTAATAGGCGGCGACAGCTTTTTGTTTAGTTGGTGCTGATACCATTCTAATGTATCGTGCACGGCCGTACCGTATTCGCCGCTGGGGCTCGGTGCTTGGGGGAATCGTAGCAATGTCTGAACCAAGAAAGCTTCCGGGCCACCACGTTCAACGTCCAAAAACGTATTCAGATGGGTCGGACTCATCATGTACGATGTGAGCCTATCAGCTAATAAGCTTCTAAAGTCAGCCGGGAGACTTACCTGCCCTGCCTGCCAGAGCGTTTCGATGTCAGCGGCTAGTTGTTCCGGGACGACTGGCTCGGTTACGATCTGCTGCGCGTGAGCTGGCAAATGAGCTGATACCCCATCAACCTCAGCCAAATACTTAAGCGGCGTCGTGGCCTTGCCGGTGTCCTTAGTGCTGTGCGAACTAATGTACAAGCTGTGCCGGGCGCGAGTCAGCGCTACAAAGAACAGCCGCAGGCGTTCATCATTACCAGATCCGGCGTAGCGAATATATTGTAGATTGGCTGGTAAGCTCAGCTTATTATTGCCGCCGGTGCTGGCGCTGCCCCAAATATCGTCGTGAGCTTGCAGGATGAACACATGATCGAACTCGAGACCTTTAGCTTTGTAGGCCGTCATCAACTGCACTGCTTCAGCACTCTGGGCAACGGGGTGCGAGTTAATAAGTGCCGCCTCGGCGGCCTCGTACATGGTAAAGAACTGCAAAAAGTCATGTAGCTGCAACTGAGTATCGCTCGCGGCTTGGTAGTCGCGTAACCTGGATCGAATGACGCTGAGGTGCGACACTGCTTCAAAGTAGCGCAGTGCATCGCTCGTCCGCTGTTCATGAGCGAAGTAATACTGCCGTAGCGGGGCGTGCAAGGTTCTATCAGCGTCAATGACCGCCGTAGTACCAATTAACTTATCGAGGGTAACTTCTAAAGGCTCAGTTGCCGCCGTGCCGCTGAGTGCCAAATAAAAACTTACAGCTGGCTCTAGCTTAGGGCTGTCCAATGCGATCTCGGCCCAGCTACGCTGCTCCTCGCGCTTAGCAAGTTGCCAATTGATCTGCCAAATGGCTTGGGCTGGAATCTGCCAGTACGGTAGGCTGAGGACTAAGGGTAAATATTGGTTGGTATGTGCAGCGTCATTGTTAATTAATGCCTCAACTAATTGAGCAGCCAGGCGTAGTCCCTGGACGATCTCGGTTTCTAGGATGTTCTCGCGCTTTTCGTATGACACCGGGACATCGTGCTGCTTGAGGAACGGCACCAAGCCTTCTAACAGGCGGTGTTTAGGTGCCAATACGGCAATTTCCGAAGCGTTGGCACCGTTGGTCACCAGTGCTGCAATCTTAGTTGCTACCCAAGCATACTCGCTGGCCTCAGCGGTAAAGGCCTGACGACTAACCTGGCTATCGGCCGGCAATTTGTTGCTGCTGGCGATCAACAGCTTGTCGATGCCATCAATCTGCGTGTGCAACCGATCACTAATCTGTTCAGCTATGTTATGTGCGACGTGCAGAATGTCGGCGTGGGAGCGGTAGTTATGGGTAAGGTTAATGACAGCCACGTCTCGAAAGGTCTCCAGAAAACCCTTCATATTGCCAACATGCGCCCCTTGGAAGGCAAAGATTGCTTGGTCATCGTCCCCGACCGCCATGATGTTTGGGCGACCTTCATGGACCGGGTGATCAGCAATCCGTTGCACCAATCGGAACTGCGACGGGTTGGTGTCCTGGAACTCATCGAGCAAGATGTATTGATACCGCTCCTGTAAATTGAAGCGAAGTTCGTCGTTTTGCTCGATGCCGTCAATGGCCCGTAGGATCATGTCATCGAAATCGTAAGCTGCCCCTTCCTTGAGGCTGTGTTCGTAGGCTTCGTAAATGTTGGCAAGCTCGCGCATCTTTTCGCTACGCTGTGGCTCGGTTAGCGTAAAAGCATCATCGCTGTTTTTATAGAGCCAGGTGTCCTTCCAGCCTCGCAGAGGCGTCGGTGAATTGATAGCTTCAGCCTCAATATGCGCCGCTGTAAGTTCCCGACTCGCTTGCTCAGTTAATGCGCCATGCAGTTGAGATAACCCCTCGAGCAGTGCTTGGTACTGAGCTAACTTTTGAGCTTTTTTGGCCGATACGCCGCCTTGGCTGTTTATAACTTCGTCGATGAGCGGCTGGGCCGCCTCAATCTCGCGCAAGTTATTGGCTGCAATTCCTCGAAGATCCGTCGGACCAATGAGATTACGCTTCAAATCACTGAGCGTCGAAACGACACTTTTGACGTAGTAGCGGGCACTCAGGAGCGGGCTATCAAACGGTAGTCCATTGACGATAGCCTCAACAATCTGTATTTGGGTTAGTCCATCAACCGGCCGTTCCATACGGATGTCGTCGGAGCGCTCGAGACCAATCGTCTGGAAGTACTCACTGTAGTTCTTGATAATATCGCTGCCAAAACTGTGGTAGGTGCTGATGGCCACATCATACGCCGCATCACCAATGAAACTGCGCAGCCGCTCACGCATATTCTGGGCTCCAGACTCGGTGAACGTTAAACACAAAATATTACGAGCGCTGACGTCAGTTTTCGTCAATATATTTGCTACCCGAGCACTCAGCAGTTGTGTCTTGCCTGTTCCAGGTCCAGCCAACACTAATAGCGGCCCATCAATCGTGTCGACAGCGCGTCGCTGAGCATCGTTAAGGCTGTCGTAGGCTGTCTGAAAACTCGTCATGGTATACATTGTAGCCTATGGCAACACAGCACGCCGCCACGACTACGCTTTTACGATGTGGGCTTTGTAGAAGCAGCAATTGCAAGACTAGTTGCTGATTGTGGTGCTGGAGCTCTGTTACAAACATGACAGTCGTCTTCTTGACCAAATTCGGTCGTCCACTGCGCCAGGGCATCGGGTAAAGATTCATAATCGAGGAAGCCACGCACATCACCTAGTTCGCGGAGTACCCAGCCCGCTCGGCCATAAATGCGTAGGCCGCCCCAGATAACTGCTGCCCAGTTAGTACCAGCTGGAATGGCCGTAATAGGCCTCTTCGCTTTGTAGCTATGGAGATCTTTGCCGCTTTTTCGGCGACGGAGGTTTTTGGCTACAAATATGCCATCGACGATAGCCGTCTGAGCCAGGCCACTGTACGGCGTGTTTGCATTATCACCAATCACAAAGATATTGTCCTCGGCTTGTAAATAAGCATCAACCGATACTTTACCGCGGTTGGTCAGAGCAAATCCGTTTTCTTTGAAGAAGGGATGATTGGTAACGCCGGCAGTCCAAATAACAGTGTGACTCCGGATTGGCTTACCGTTGACCATCAACTCGTCGGCAGTCTGCGCCTGTACTGCTTGACCCAGGTATAGTTTGATACCAAGTCGTTTCAACTGGCGCTGCACCATCCGGGAAGTGTCCCGGGGCAGCCGTGGCAACAGATTTGGCTGCGCTTCAATCAGGTCAATGTGAATTTTGCGCGGGGTGATGCCGTGCTTTGCCATGATGTCCCGCAAATAGCTTGGTAATACCCCGGCCATCTCGATACCGGTTGGGCCAGCACCGATGACAACGTAGTTGAGATCTGGTTTGTTATCGTCAATCAGCTGTTGATGCAAGTGGGCTTTTAAACGATTGGCTTCAGTTATTGACTTGATGCCATAGCTGAATTCTTGTAAACCCGGTATGCCAAAGTAATTGGTCACGACTCCTAAAGATATAATCAGTGAGTCATACACTAGACTCTGTTGGGCTTCAGTGCTCACCGTTTTTAATTTTTTGTCGATGCTGATGGCTCGACCATGCACGAGCTTGATAGCTTTACCTTCAAATAAGCGTGCCAACGGAATATTAGAATTCGCACCTTTGCCGCCCGTTGCCGTGTGGTACAACGTTGGATAATACCGTAGGTACGGTTGGTCACTAAGTAAAGTAACGCTGAATCGGTCATCATGAGCCAATTCTAAGGCCGCTTTGACGCCGCCAAAACCACCACCCACAATCAATACTTTTTCGCGTGCCATTTGAGCCTAAGTTTACCTGAAGCCATAAGCTTCTTGCAAGGGTAACTATATATATTGTAAGCTTGGGCGTATATGGAAGAAATCAAACAAGAATTAGTCCGCCGCGGATTCAAAGGCGAGCTAGACGACTCCGCCGAAGCCAAAGAAACTTACAGTCACGATGCTAGCATGTTCGAACTACGTCCCGAGCTCGTAATCATGCCGATGGACGCTGAAGATGTGCAGATAGCTACTAAACTGGTCGCTGACAAAAAGACGGACCTGCCAAACCTGTCCCTGACCGGACGATCAGCGGGTACCGACATGGCTGGTGGTGCTATCAATGAATCAATCATTATGTCGTTTACCCAACACATGAACAACATTGGCCACGTGTCTGCAACCGAAGGAACAGCTCAGCCAGGCGTGTACTACCGCGATTACGAGGTGGAAACTCTCAAACAGGGTTCGCTCATGCCATCCTACCCGGCTTCACGTGACATGGCGGCCATCGGCGGCATCGCCAACAACAACTCTGGCGGCGAAAAATCATTGGAATACGGCAAAACTGCTGATTGGATCAAAGAACTCAAAATGGTATTCGCTGATGGCATCGAACGGGTCGTTAAGCCGCTCAGTAAATCTGAGCTCGATGCTAAAATGGCTCAGCAAGACTTCGAGAGTGAAGTGTACCGCGGCATCTTTGATCTGTGCGATAAAAATTATGATGTAATCAAAGCCGCCAAGCCTAACGTTTCTAAAAACTCGATGGGCTACGGCATCTGGGATGTCTGGGACCGTGAGACTGGCCTGTTTGATTTAACGCGGCTGATCGTCGGCGGCGAAGGTACGCTCGGTATGATGACCGAAGTCACGTTTAAATTGACCCCCAAACGGGCTCACTCTGGTCTGCTGGTATTCTTTATGCGTGACACTGCCAAGCTGGGTGAGGTTATTAATACCGTTCTAGCTGCCAAGCCAGCCACCTTCGAAGGCTTTGATGATCAAACCCTTATCCTGTTCTTTAAACTTATGCCGTCGCTCCTAAAGACCATGGGCGTTGTACCCTTTGTGCAGTTGCTCCTGAGCCTGATTCCCCAGGCATTCATGCTGGTCAAAGGCTACCCCAAGTTTATCCTGATGGTTGAATTTAACGGCGATACAACCGATGAAGTGGAGCAGAAGAT
>JACMPA010000028.1 GCA_014377695.1 Candidatus Saccharimonadota bacterium | reverse complement strand
TCCAATAACCACATACACCGTGCTCTCTTGTGCTGCCGTGTACGCGCCAGGTCCGGCAGTAACTGCGGTTACTACTGTTCCTGTTTGTACTTTAGCTGCTGCTGGCGCTGCGCCACCGGCGGCTAAGGTTGAATTAGTTATTGCAATATCTGGAGCAGTGCCGGTGACACCTGCCACGTTTGGAAGTCGGCCTTCATTGTTTGACTTAAACTCGCTGACACCGCCGGCAATGGCATTAGCATCAGTTTTCATAGCCGTATTACGACCGTTACGCTGTAGTGCAGGTACGGCCAATAGTACGATTGCTATAATCAATCCGGCAATAGCCAGGACGATCAGAACTTCGATAATGGTGAAGCCCTCTTGTTTACGGTTTTTTACTTTGTGTAGCATGTGCAAGTGCCCCTTTGCGGTGATTTTAGTACTTATGCTTAGATAGTACGATCGTGAAGGTAATAATGCAAGTGTTTTGTAGTAAATAACGCAACGGATCAAACACTTCAGCGCTCGTTAGCCTGTAAACTGGCTATTCCCGGCTAACCCGTAGATCGGTAGTAGCACGGCTGCTACGATGATAAATGCGACAACACCGAGCATCACCATCATCACCGGCTCGATGATCGATGATATTGTTGCTACTTGGTTATCGACTTCTTTTTCGTAATAATCTGCGGCTTTAGCTAGCATTTGCTCCATAGAACCCGACTGTTCACCAATTTTGAGCATGTTCGGCACCAGGGGCAGGAAATTCGGGTCACCTTTGATAGAATCTGCCAGCGACTTCCCGCCCCTGACTTTGTTCGATGCAACTGTAATTGCGCGCGCAATGTGCACATTATTAACGGCTTCGGCAGTGATGCTGAGCATCTGGAGTAAAGGTACGCCGCTAGCTACCAACGTGGAGCCAGTGCGCGAGAAGCGCGCCATGTACATCTTCATAAATAGTGGGCCGACTGGTGGAACCTTCATTTTGACTTTATCGACGACTTCTTTACCGGGGCCAGTGCGAGCATACCGGGTGCCGAAGAATGCCATCAGGATTACAACAATCAACACTACCCACCAGTAGCCGATGATGAAGTCTGATATTGATATTAAAACGCGCGTTAAAAGTGGAAGCTCTACGCCATCAAACCCGCTGTAAATGCTGCTGACCTGTGGCAATACCTTGACGAGCATAAAACTGACTACCGCGAGCATCACAAACATGACAATAACCGGGTATACCATGGCACCACGTACCTTGGCGACGAGATCGGCATCTTTTTCTTGTTGAATCGCTAAACGATCTAGTGATTTATCGAGCGTACCAGACGTTTCACCAGCTGCGATCATGCTTATGTACACTTGATTGAATACCTTTGGGTGCTTGGCTAGCGCGTCAGATAGTGTGCCGCCGGCTTCCAGACTAGATGTAACTTGGTTCAGGATAACTTTGAGCGCTTTACTGGTCGTTTGGTCGTTAACGCTTCGTAGCGCCTGCAGTAGTGGCAGGCCGGCATTGATAAGCGTACTCAACTGCCGGCTGAAGAGCACTCGGTCGCGAGCTTTAACGCGATTTTTGAGCAGCCCTGCCAAACCAAAACCAGCGGCATTGAGCTTAATTTCGGTTGGATTCAAACCTTGTTCGTTTATGAGCCGAGCGGCAGCACCTTCGCTGTCTGCCTCAATCATGCCTTTTACTTGCTCGCCAGTTGCAGTGTTTCGGGCCTTATAACTGTACGTTAACATAGTGGTTTTTCCTTAATCCCTCATCAGTCGGTCTAATTCATCGATGTCGATTGCGAAGTTTCGAGCCTCTTCGTAGCTGATCGTGCCCGCGTGCATTAAGTTAACTAACTGCTTGTCCATGCTTTGCATCCCGTACTCGGCACCCGTCTGGATGACGGCATCTAGCTGATGGGTCTTGCCTTCGCGGATAATGTTACGTACGGCTGGCGTAGCAACGAGAATTTCAGCCGCGACGACCCGTCCGCCACCAATAGATGGCACTAGTCGTTGGCTAGCAATGGCCATCAAGATGTTACTAAGCTGCGCTCGAATTTGTGGCTGTTGGTGCGGCGGGAACACATCAATCATACGATCGATAGATTGAGCAGCACTGTTGGTGTGCAGGGTTGCAAATACCAAGTGTCCAGTTTCGGCGATAGTAATTGCCGAAGCAATAGTCTCGAGGTCACGCATCTCGCCGATAAGTACGACATCGGGGTCTTCACGAAGAGCACTACGCAGCGCCGCGCTAAATGAGTACGTATCGTAATGGACTTCACGCTGAACGATAACCGATTTTTTTGATTTATGCGTATATTCAATCGGATCTTCAATCGTAATAATGTGACTAGCGCGCTCAGTGTTAATCTTGTGAATCAACGAAGCTAAAGAAGTGGATTTACCGGATCCGGTCGGACCAGTGACGAGTACCAGGCCACGTGGATACTCAGCGAATTTAGTGAAAATTGGCGGCAAACCTAGTTGATCGGTCGTCAGAATTTCATTAGGAATTAATCGAAGCGCTGCGGCTAAGTTACCGCGTTCATGGAACGCGTTAACCCGAAATCGACCAAGGTCGCCAAAGGCAAAACTAAAGTCGAACTCTTTATCTTTAAGCAATATCTGCTTCTGATCTTCGTCGAGGATGGCGAAGATTAGGACTTCGACCGTTTCTTCGGTTAGTGTATCGGCGCCACTCACTGGTAGCAACGCACCATCGACGCGTAACATTGGTGGCAAACCAACTTGCAAGTGAAGGTCCGAGGCCTTCTTCTTGACTACTTCCTCTAGAAGAATCTCGATTCTTGGCTGACCTTGCATTTAGTTGTTCCCCACCTTTATGTTCATATCTTTGTTCCCTTTTATGCGCTGTCGGCGGATGCGACTCGGTTAATTTCTTTGACGGTAGTTCTACCTGCGAGAGCTTTCATGTAACCGTCCTGACGCATGTTAATCATGCCTTGTTCCTGAGCGGCTCGTTGAATTTCGCTACTCGTTGCTCGTTTTAGGATAAGTTCCTGGATGCGCTCGTTGACGTCAAAGACTTCATACACGCCCATCCGTCCCTTATAGCCGCCAGGTGCATCTGGGCTTTCAACGCCCTTGGTTAAAGTATAAGCGGCATCACCCTTCAATGGCAAGCTTTCGTAACCAAGATCAGCTGCCGCGCTTGCAACATCGTCATCAGTCTCCGGCAAGACCATACCGAGTGCTTCCTTGATGGCAGCTGTTTCGGCCATGTCCGATTGGTACTCTTCAGTGCTTTTAGCGAGCCGGCGAACCAATCTTTGACCAATTACAGTATGGACAGTGCTCGCGATTAAAAATGGCTCGATACCCATATCGAGCAGCCGCGGCAGAATGCCGGCGGCGGAGTTGGTGTGCAGCGTGCTAAAGACTAAGTGACCGGTAAGCGACGCCTGTACTGCCAACTCGGCAGTTTCTTTATCGCGAATCTCTCCAACCATCACTACGTCTGGGTCCTGACGCAGAATTGAGCGAAGACCACCTGCGAACGTCAAGCCGACTTCAGTATTAACTTGGATCTGGTTAATGCCATCCATTTTATATTCAACCGGGTCTTCGAGGGTTACAATGTTAACCGAATCACTTTTTACTTCTTGAAGTAACGCGTATAAACTAGTTGATTTACCAGATCCGGTAGGTCCAGAGGTTAGGATCATACCGTTAGTGCGTTCCAGACCGGAGCGAATGGTGCGCAGAGCCCGACCGGTATACCCCATGGCTTCTAGTTTGAGACTAGTACCTGATTTATCTAACAGCCGAATTACTACCTGCTCACCCCAAATAACTGGGCTTACTGATATGCGAAGATCGATTTCTTTACCGGCGGCAATCACGCTGAATTCACCGTCTTGTGGCACACGGTGCTCGTCAATTTTCATATTAGCCAAAATCTTGATACGAGAAATAAGCGGTGGCTCCGTGCTCTTCGGTAGCTTCATGATCTCTCGTAGGATTCCGTCGATCCGACAGCGGATCTTGAGACCTTCTTTGAGGGGCTCAATGTGGATGTCGCTAGCGCGGTTTTTGGCAGCGTAATCCAGAATTGTTGTCAGCGCCTTGCTGATTGGCGAGTCTTGGACGATTGTCCGGATGTTATCCTCTTTGGGATTAGCTTTTTTGCCTTTGTCGGCTTTGGCTGGATCTGCTTCGCTCCCATTTTGAGCGTTCATGGTACTAATTTCGCCGGTTACTTCTTCCGATATATCAATCGAATACTGATGCAGCACTTGGCGAATGCCTTCTTCGCTGGCAGCATAGACCTTTAGAGGCCGACCAATGCGGTTACTTAGAAAATCAACAGCCTGCACATTGCCGGCATCAAGCATAGCAACCACTAACCGGTGTTGCATTTCACCAAGTGGTACCGCCATGTAGCGCTCGGCAATATCGTTTGGCAGTAATGATAATATTTTAGGATCAATACGAGCAGTAGTCAGATTTACATAGGGTATTTTACTAACACGGGCTGTTGCCTTCGTAAGTTGTTCACTACTGATTTTACCGCTGTCAACAAGTGCGCTAAAAATAGGCGTAACATCTACTGCAGCCTGTTTTTTGATAGCCTCTAGCTCTTCGCGCGTAACCGATTTATCGGCAACTAAGGCGTCCTCGACCTGTGTTTGAGCATCCGCTGAAAGTACTTTCATCAGCTAATACCTGTAAGCCTTATTGCTTAGTAGCGTTAAATGGATTCTGATTATTATTATCACCAATCTGAACTAGTTGGGCCGGATTAACTGAGTCCTTGTTAAAGTACTTTTCGCTCGGCTTTTGAAAACTGGAGTCAATGACGTCGACAGTCTGAACTTTCTGCTGACGGTTGTCTGGAGTAACAAATATTTTGCCCGATATAAAGAACGATATGATGCCACTAAAGAATACGATTACGAGGATGAGGGCATAGTCTTTTTGTTTCATAGTTATTTCACTACTTTCGTAGTAATATTGAGCGACTTAGCCGGTTGATAAAACGTCTGGGCTTGAACCGTAAGTGCCAAGTCAGATTGGACGCCGCTCAGCGTCATACTCTGAATTTGAACGGGTCGGATAGAGTGCTCAAACTTGCTTATAACGTCCTGAATAGCCTGGTAATTGCCATTGACCACAATTGTAAACGGCATCGGGATGGCCTGTGGCGTACTACTCGTGGTGTTTCCACTCTGAGCAACTTCATCGTCAGTGCCAGTAATACTAGTTATTTTGAGGCCACTTACACTAAGCGCAAGCTTCTCTAGGCTGTTAGTTAAAGCCGGGAAATCATAGTTGCTAGGGAGGGCGTCGAGGATAATTTTGGCATTATTACCAGCACGCTCACCGGTACCATTGGCGTCACCATTGATTACATTGGTTGTAGTACTAGTAAACGCCTTGTAGGAAGTCTCAAGCTGGTTTCCGGCGGAAATATTGCTTCGTAACCGGGCGACTGTGGCGTGCTTGGCGTTAATCACTCGATTTTGGTATGTTAACTGGCTAAATAATGTTTTGCTAGCAACCAACGAAAATATCGTCAGGAATGCTGCTAACCCAGTTACGATTACCAATGTTTTGTTCGATTTATCAATCAGTGTTCGTTTACTCGTGATGCCGTTGCCACCCATGATTATTGACTCGCCTTCTGTTGGAATAATTGCTGCTGTGGACTTGTGATGACGTTTGGTACAGTCAGCTTCACCCCATTAGCATTACTAAATATTTCTGGCGCAAAGCTTAGGGTCAAAGTATACGTCGCACCTTTATCGTCGCGTCCAAAACTTGAAAGCACGACTGCGCTGAATGCCGGTGCTTCGGTTTCCGTGGCATCCGTCGTAAAGGTCGTCTCTTTAAGCGTGTCGGCGTAGACGTTCACTTGGTCTAGGGCTGATGCTGTTCCGGTTAGAGTCAGTGTGCTGGCTGTGTAATCGATGGCGAGCGTACCAATAGTAACCGTACTTGGCGTTAGTTGCTTCAGGTAATCAAAGCTACGTGAAGTGACAGCCTTATCGTCATGCAGACCAGTCAACGTGTTCAGCTGGTTCTGGACTGTCAGGATTTTATCAATGTTTGGTATGGCCTTTAATTGCTTGCTGTAGGTAGCGATGTCGTCATCGGCATCGCTCAGACTTTTTTGTTGCACAAACTTCACTGTCACTAATAGCAACACAAGAATACCTAGTGCCACACCACTAACTACAAAAGAAATCGTGACTACAAGCTGACGGGTACGCCGCGCCTTTAGGTATTCCTGCTTAACATCGGGCAATAAGTTGAATTGAATCATACGTCACGCTCCGCGAGTCCAACGGCAACACCAAACTGATTGGAAACACCGAGTAGTTCGTTTTGACGGTCGGCTGCAAATGCGACGTTGCGCCAAGCATTACCTATCTCGACGTTGAGCGCAAACTTGTTCGCAATGTGCAGCGGCAATTCAGGGATGGTCGACGCACCACCGGTGACGATAACTTTGTCGATCTTTGCGTCAGGATATCGAGTTTGAAAAAACTTTATAGATTTGTCTACTTCGCCCATCAGGATGTCGAGCGTGCCGATGATCGCCTGATAGACCTGCCCTTCTAATTTTTCTTTGTTAGCACCAAACTTGAAGACGAACTGTTGCGCTTGCTTGTCATCAACATTCAAATTCTGCTGCGCAGAGCGCACAATTGCATCGATGCCCGTTGGGATGGAACGCGCGAGCCGTGGTAAACCATTCATAATTATTATGAGGTCAGTTGCGAATTGCCCTACGTCCAGCACTAATTGCGTTTCGGCGCCGCCACTTTGCGTCATGGACCGGGCTAAGGCCAAACTATCAGGCTCAAAAGCTATAACGTTCAAGCCGATAGACTCAATCATATCCATTCGATCTTCAACGTATTTGTTTGGAATACTCGATAGTAAAATTTCGACTTTGTTTTTGTCCTTAGGCGAATCCCCTATCAGAGCCCAGTCAATCTTCGTTTCGGCTGGCGGCGTCGGGATGAGCGAATCAGCCTGGAGCATAATCGATTTTCCTAATTCGTTCATCGGCAGACGATCAACGTCTGCTAGAGTCGTGAATACTCGGTTCGATGCCAGGCCAACGGCAACGTTTTTGGTATCTACGCCGGCTTCAGCGACCAGTTTTGCAATCACCTGTGCCAACTGGCCTTGCGTCGCCTTTGAATCACCCTGTGATAGCTTCACGTCTATTGGAACGTAGGCGTACTTTAGCAGCGTCTTTGTCTGGCCGGTGTTCCGTAATTGAACGAGACGAACAGCGGTTGTACCAATGTCCAAACCGAAGAACGATGAAACCCCACTCAGTAAACTCATCTGTTACAGCTCCAGGTTTTCTTTTTTGTTGATTGCGCTTTTCAAGTTACCCACCTTATGTCTCGTTGTGCATGTATTTGCTATAACGGGACTCATAATTACCCCGATTATAGCATGAGCGCTATACGCTCATGCAAGTACTTTTTCAGTTTTATAGAATTGGCGGCAGGCTTGTTACCGATTGCCATGCCCCTACGCTGTTCGACTCAGTGGAGTTGGGCAGCCAGAACTGTGGCGAGAACGTGATGATCTCGGCTGGTTCCTCGGGTTGTGAATATCTACCGTCACGATCACCACGAGCCCTGTTAAGTATTAACTGCTTCGTGGCTACGCCGCCGTTAATCCTAAGCTGATTGCCACAAGTAGCACTAGATTGAAGTATTTGACCCGCAGCATCTGAGCACGTTACAAATAGTCCAGCACTATTCAATTTAGATCCTTGGGCAGCATAGAATCCGTCAAGTTGCGTCACACTATTATCAACGTATATACTACCGCTGGCAATAATCTGTAGTTGTGGGATTTTGGTCACATCAGTACCTGCAGACGCGTACGTTATGCTTTTTTTGATGTATACATCCCCATTCACTTTTATGATTGTCTTCTGACCATTGGCAGGTATATCGTTACTACCCATAATACTCAAGTCACCATTGACGAAATAAACTTGATTTGTATTACTGAGCTGGGCAGTAGGAGTATTATTGCCGTTAAGTGTAGTATCTACGCCCGGAGCAGTTTCATCGACATTACTGTAGTAATCAGGCACACACCAATTGGCTTGCCCGTAGTTACCGCCATAATAGCCACTACCTATCGCAACACTAGCTGGGTCGTTAGAAAGCGCAAGTTCCGATGGCGAGCTACCACCTGCGATTGAATCAACCCATGTCGTACCAGTGTTCCCTGGCTGGACCTTCCCGGTCACAAACGACTTGATGTTAGTCAGCGCCAGCGCTGCTAGCTGAGACCCAGAACCGTTGTAAGGCGCGGCATCCGAGTTGGAGCCTATAATGTCCGCCGTGCCGGACACACAATTGCCCCCAAAGCCCGGACCAGCTGCTATATCGCCACCCAGCACGCTGAAGTACGGCTTTGCTCCGAGCGTTACACAGGCACTTGCGGATGGTCCATGGACGAT
>JACMPA010000007.1 GCA_014377695.1 Candidatus Saccharimonadota bacterium | reverse complement strand
TCGAACGCGATTTAGGCGTTGACTTCCAGGAAGCTGAACGCCTTAAACTGGGCCTCGGCACAAACCAAGTTTCCGCTACCAAAGAAAAAGAGATCGAAACTGCCCTCGAAAAAACGCTTGATGTATGGACTACTGGTATCGAACTAGCCCTTGGTGAATTCGACAAACTCGATCACTTGCCGCACCAAATCTACCTTTGCGGTGGTGGTTCAAGCTTGGACATGCTGATTGATGAGCTGCAAAACAGCGTCTGGTACAAAGCATTACCCTTTACCCGTAAACCAGTCGTTAGTTTGATTAACCCGGACCAAGTAGCCGGTATTACTGACTCCACTGGCAAAGTAAAAGACCATACCTACATTACTGCCATGGGACTGTTGCGCGTTGGCCTCGACACTATGCAGTACGCTGGGGGTGGCAACAACACTATTCGTGAGAAATTAGATAAGATGTTACGAGTCTAAGCCCCAAAGAGTATACTTAAGAGCAATACGATAAAACTATGCCAGACCAAAAAGATTCCCTCAACAAAGAAACTGTCTATATAGACATCGATGACGAAATAACCGCCATCATCGAAAAGGTGCGTTCTAGCCAGCAAAAAATTGTGGCCTTGGTTCTTCCAAAGCGTGCTTCCGTCCTGCAAAGTATCGTCAATATGAAGCTTTTGAAGCGCACGGCCGACAACGCTAAAAAAAGCCTTGTTCTAATCACAACTGAAGCCGGCCTGCTGCCGTTAGCTGGTACTGTTGGTCTGTACGTTGCTCGCAACCTCCAAACCAAACCAGAAATTCCGTTCATCAATGCGGCAGATGCTGACATTGACGATATCGATGAGGCCGACGACGGCGTTGAATTTGACCCATCGGCCGCTGCAAATCGATCAGTGGGGGACCTAGCCGTCAGCTCGAGCGTGCCACTCGTCGGTGAGTCCATGAACAATGATGCCATCGAAACGCTCCAGATGGATGACGATGATTCAGCAGTAGGAGCTACAGCAGCTGCTGCAGCTATGGCCGGCACTAAGTCACCAAAGATCAAAAAGCCAAAAAAAGACAAGACGCTGGCCGTCCCAAGCTTTGATAACTTCCGTAAAAAGCTACTAATTGGCGTCCCAATCTTACTACTGCTTATAATCGGACTGTACGTTAGCGCTACTGTCCTGCCAAAAGCCGAAATCGTCATCACCACAGATACTACTAATGTGAATAGTAATCTAGCTGTCAACATCGACACAGCTGCTAAGGCGGCAGATATCAATAAAAAGACCATTCCAGCTCAGCTCCAGAAAGTCGATAAGGCCGGCTCACAACAGGTTGCTACTACCGGCAAAAAGAACAACGGCGCCAAAGCTTCAGGAAATGTAACGATTACTAATTGCAGTGGTGATAACGTATCGCTTGCAGCTGGTCGCGGCTTTACATCAGGTGGACTGACATTTGTATCGAGCGAGGCCGTGACGATACCGGACAGCAATTACACCAAAAACAGTGAATGCAAAAGTGATGGTAGAGCTACGGTGGACGTCACAGCACAGCAGGGTGGTGCAAACTATAACATTAACTCGGGTACTTACTCCGTAGCCAACAACCCCGGCGGCCTTACAGCTAGCGGTTCGCAGATGGCTGGCGGAAGTGATGTGATCGTCCAAGTTGTAGCGCAGTCAGACATTGACAGTGCCACCCAAAAGATCACTGCCCAAAACAGCGACAGCGTCAAACAGCAACTCCAAGACCAATTAAAGACAGCCGGGTCCTTCCCGATTGTTGCTACGTTCGTGGCTGGTACACCTAATACAACTGCCAGCTCAAAGGCCGGTGATGAGGCTAGCACGGTCAGCGTTAGCCAAACGACGACCTACACCATGTTTGGCGTCAAACAGACTGACCTTAAAGCCCTTGTTGACGCTGACATCAAAGATAAAATAGACCCAAAAAAGCAAAGCATCCTCAGCGAAGGCCTTGATAAGGCGACGTTTAAAGTTACGAGCGCCAACACGACCTCAGCTCAAATCGGTATTACCACCGTGGCAATCGCTGGCCCTGACCTCAACGCCGAAAAGCTCAAGACACAGCTGGCTGGTATGAAGCGCGGGGGCATTACCGATAGCCTTACAAACGATCCAGGGGTAAGCAAGGTCGACGTTAAATTCAGCCCATTCTGGGTGACGAGCGTCCCGAGCAAAGCTGACAAAGTAACCATAACTTTCCAAAAAGCTAACTAATGGCCTCTAAAGTTCTCGCACTGGATGTGGGAAATGTTCGCATCGGCGTGGCTATGGCTGATGCTGAACTGCGGTTTGCCAATCCACTGACCACCCTTATCAACGATGACGCGATTTGGGATACGCTGGCAGCTCTGGTACAGGAAAACCAAGTCGAAGTAGTGGTTGTGGGCCTTCCACGAAGCTTACAAGGCAATGAAACCCCACAAACGCAAATATGTCGGCTTTTTGCTGAGAACTTGCCAGAACGGCTGCAAATGTCCCAGCTGGCCATTAAGCTTCAGGACGAAGCTGCTACCTCTGTTAAGGCCGAAGAAGAACTGCGGGCCCGGGGCAAACCGTACCAAAAAGCAGATATCGACGCCCTGGCAGCAACGTATATACTAGAAGACTACCTAAACGGAGATAGATATTGATATGGCCTGGAACGGCGACGCTGATACCAAGAAGCGCAAACATCACAGTTTGCCAAAGCGCATTATAGTAGTAATGGTTATCTCCGTCGTGCTGATAGCCGCCAGTCTGGTTTTGGTGCGTCACATCTATAATCGGGGATTGGCAGCTGTCAGCACTGACCAAACAACGCAGATTATTACAGTCAAATCCGGTAGTTCAAGTAAAGTCATCGCCGAGCAATTAGCTGATGAGAAGCTCATACGCAGTGCTTGGGCCTTTGAGCTGTATGTGCACAGCAAAAACTTGGGCGACAAATTACAAGCCGGTACCTATGCGTTGTCACCTAGTCAATCGACTCCTAGCATGATTAACACACTCACCAAAGGTGTCGTTACGACCGATTTAGTGACTATATTACCAGGTAAGCGGATTGATCAGATTCGCGCCGGGCTCATTAACGACGGTTTTACACCTGACGATGTCGACAAAGCCTTAGACCCGGCGCAGTACGCCGACGTACCGGTTTTGGCCTACAAGCCAGCGGGGGCGAGCTTAGAGGGTTTGCTCTACCCCGATTCATATCAACGGACAGCTGATACCGGTGCTGCTACCATTGTCCGTGAGTCACTCAAAGAAATGTCGGCTCAGCTTACAACCGAAAGACAAGCGACGTATGCCGCCCAGGGTCTGACTGCTTATCAGGGGATTGTGTTGGCATCGATCCTCGAGAAAGAAGTATCTCGGCCATCTGATAGAGCTCAAGCAGCCCAGGTGTTCCTGAAGCGCTTAAAAACGGACATGATGCTGGGTTCTGATGTTACCGCGTACTATGGTGCTGTTTTGGCCGGTAAATCACCAGTTACAACCTACGATTCGGCTTACAATACACTCATACGCCAGGGCCTGCCGCCAACACCGATCAGCTCTGTTAGTTTGAATTCGCTCACCTCGGCCGGTAAACCAGCAAGTACGGACTGGCTGTTCTTTGTGTCGGGTGATAACGGCACGACGTACTTCTCTACGAATTTGCAGGAGCATGAGGCGTACACCGCCAAATACTGTCACAAACTTTGCGGCGAGTAGAAAATCAGTAGTTGGCACAGTTTGCCTCAAATCTTGCGCTCCGCACTCACCGTACGCCATGTACGGCTCGCTTACGGTGCTCTAATCTGAGCCAAACTGCACTCAGCTACTTATTTCCTTATATTTACTGCGTGATCAACAGGGGTCATAAAGTGTGATCAACAGGGGTGAAGATGCTTGCGCAGAGCTTGACTTGTAGGGTATTTTTGCTAGACTTGCTTAGTACTATTCAGTGTTTGTAAGGAAATTCGCCCCTGTTATACTGCCCCTGGTACACTTTGCCTGGAACGTAAATCTTACATAGTATCATTAACTAAAACTGGCAAAGTTCTGCATCATAATGGTGCATGGAGATCGCAATTAGTTCAGACAATGGTTCACACAAAGTAGTCACTCCAGGCGGTCATAAGACCTCACCTGTGAGCAAACTTCAAAACCAATTACAACGCAAAATTATTCGCCGCCGTGTGCTCCGAGCGGGCTTTGTTGCGCTTAATGCATTATTACTCGTCGGTATATCTTTTACCGTACTCCACACCCGTGGCTCCGGCGCTAGCGCTGTGTTATCGCGATCTGTTTCGGCCGAAGAAGCCTTAATAAGTCCACTTGACCAAGTTTCATCAGCTGACATCGCCGTAACCGTATCTCGCCTCGGTGGCATGGCTGAATCGACCGCAATTAAGAATCAATCAGACTCCGATGGTGTGCAAGCTGCTGCCGCACCGATCACAAACAATGTAGTCGCTAAACCTCAAGTTTCAGCGACTACTTTCAAGTCAAACAAAGACATTAAGAGCTACACCGCCGTAGCTGGCGACACCGTAACGAGCATTGCCGCCAAGTTCAGCGTCACTTCTGACAGCATCAAGTGGTCCAATAGCCTGACGAGCGACACGATTGCTGCTGGTACCAAATTGACCGTCCCACCAATGGGCTTAACCGGTATTGTGTACACCGTTAAAGCCGGCGACACCGTCGACACGATCGCTGCTAAATATAGCGCTGATAAGGCGCAGCTGATAGCAGCCAATGATGCTGAGATTACCGGTATCAAAGTTGGTGAGCAGATTATTATTCCTAACGGCCAACAACCAGTTGTAAAGCCTGCACCGGTATACAGCGCAGCTGCGAACACTGGTAGCGGCTTTGCCTGGGGCGGCTCAGCAATTTATGGCTACAATGGTTACGATTATGGCTACTGTACCTGGTACGTTGCGCAGCGCCGCGCCGCCATTGGCAATCCAGTTCCAGCCAACCTAGGTAACGCGTCCAGCTGGGGATACATAGCCCGTGGTGCCGGTATGCCAACCGGTAGCGTACCTAAGCAGTCTGCAGCTGTAGTTACCAGCACACGCGGTGAAGGCCATGTCGCATTTGTGGAAGCGGTTAACGAAGATGGTAGTGTATTCCTATCCGAAATGAATACCGCTGGCTGGGCGGTAAAGAGCACTAAGACTATTTCAGCCGCGCAAGCCGCTGGTTATACATACATCTATTAGTCGGACAACAGCTAACAGCGCATTCTGGGAGCTTGACTACGATCTCATGCTTACGCACCTTTAGTGCGCTGCGTTTCTCGCAAATCATCCCGGACTACACCATTACCTAAAGCTCACACCCATCCCGAATAATATATTTAGTTTTGGAGTTTAAAGTATTTATCGAATGCACTTTCGTCGCCATTGTAGTGGTTGGATACAAGCATAAAATTTGATTTCGTGCTGGCTACAGAATCGAGCTAAAGCCAAATTGTTTGTAGCGGCAAATCTTAAGGATACAGGATATTTAGAAAGCCTTAAGTACGCAATCATTGCTTTTTGGACGTTTGTATTTCATAATCCTGGTTTTTCAGGTATGATAGACGTATGCATTTTATTGATAACGTACTGATTGACGTCATTGCCGGTGACGGTGGTGACGGCAAATTGAGCTGGCGCCACGAAAAGTTCATCGACAAAGGTGGTCCGGATGGTGGAGACGCCGGTCATGGTGGTGACGTGATTCTAGCCGCCAGCCGAAACGAAAACACTCTGGCTGTCTTTCGATATCAGAAAGAAGTTAAAGCACAGCCCGGTAAACCCGGCGGCAAATCAAAGATGCACGGTCGTAGCGCACCCGACCTCGTTGTGTCGGTGCCAGTTGGCACTGTAGTGACGCTGGACGGCGAAATTGTCGCCGATTTAATCGTCGATGGCCAGCAAGCAGTCATCGCCAAGGGTGGTAAGGGTGGTTTTGGCAATGCTCACTTTCTTAGTTCCACTCGCCAAGCCCCAAACTTTGCCGAAAAGGGCGAAAAAGGTGAGCGCTTCAATCTAAAACTAGAGATCAAGATGATTGCCGATGTGGGATTAGTCGGCCAACCAAATGCCGGTAAATCAACCCTCCTGAGCCGTATCAGTAACGCCCGCCCAGAAATTGCCGATTATCCCTTTACTACAATCACACCAAACCTTGGCGTCGTTGATATCGATAAAGGCTCGAGTGTGCTGATGGCCGACATTCCTGGTTTAATTGAGGGCGCCGCTGATGGCAAAGGCCTCGGTCATGACTTCCTCAAACACGTGGAACGCACCGCCGTTATTCTGCACCTCGTTGATGCCTACCAGGACGACGTGGCGGCCGCTTACACAACAATCAAGCAAGAACTTAAAGCCTATCAGCCAGCGCTAGCTAAGCGTCCAGAGATCGTTGTTCTGACCAAGATTGAGGGACTCGACGCCGAAATTGTGGCTGATTTACTGACGCAATTACGCACCGTTGTGCCGGCCCGGACAAAGCTATTAGCCATCTCTTCCCAATCTGGAGCAGGCCTGACAGACATGCTGTTCGCTGTTAAAAAAGCCGTTACCACTGCCCGAGCCAAAGTTGAAAAAGAAGTTATAGAACAGGCTGGCGTGCCAGTGCTCAAGCTGACCGATACTTCACAGCAATGGACCGTAACAAAGGTGGAAGACGGCTTCAAAGTCACTGGCTTCCGCATCGAGAAGTTTGCTGGCCGAACTGACTTCGATAACGAGCAAGGTATCCGACGATTACGCGACATCATGAAAAAAATGGGCATCATGCATGACCTGATCCGTAAAAATATTGCCGTTGGCGAAAACATCCACATTGGCCCGGACGTATTTGAGTATTAATCATGACTGATGTGCTGGACAGCCTGCGCAGTCGGGTCAAAAAGCTGAATCAAGCTACAGCTCCGAGCGACGCACAGTCGGTGCTGTACATTATGTCTCGTGATTGCCGTGTGAATACCAATCACGCATTGCTAGCAGCTCAGCAGCACGCTTTGAGGCTGGAGGTGCCATTACTGGTCGCGTTCGTCGTCTACGATAAGCAG
>JACMPA010000006.1 GCA_014377695.1 Candidatus Saccharimonadota bacterium | reverse complement strand
TTCCATGTCTTGACTATGAGCCTTGGTTTGAACAATTGCACAGCGTGTTTCGAAGTCAGGGATCTGCATGTCGATACTCATGCCCCATGTAAAACGGCTGCGTAAGCGGTCTTCCAGGGCGCCAATGTCTCGAGGTGGCTTATCACTTGTCAGAATTATCTGCTTATTAGCCTGGTGTAGGGCATTAAAGGTATGGAAGAATTCCTCCTGCATCTTTTCTTTGCCGGCGATAAATTGGACGTCGTCGACGATCAGTACATCGGTTGTGCGATAGTAACTTGCAAAATCGGCGGTTTTTTTGAAGCGAATAGCATCAACCAACTCTTGGACGAACTGCTCACTTGATATGTATAAGACCTTTGCTCGCGGATTATTAGCAAGAACTGCATTGCCGACAGCTTGTATAAGGTGCGTCTTGCCGATACCGACCCCACCGTAGAGAAATAGTGGATTATATTTAGTGCCTGGATTGACGGCAATAGATTGGCAGGCGGCAAAAGCAAGCTCGTTACCTGATCCCACGATAAAGTTTTCGAAGGTGTAGCGGTCATTTATGCCCTGTCGGTACGAGTGGGCCAGGCCGGTGCTTTTGGGGAGTGGTAATTCGGCAGCAGGGGAGTTTTTGGGTGCGGCAGGGGAGGGGGCAACAAAAACGGGTTCCTCCTCTGTTTTGCGGGCTGCCCCGGCAGCAGCGATCTTATACACAATCGTCGGATTCACGATGCCGTTCTTTTTCATTACCTCATTAAGCAAATCACCGTACTTGCGCTCGAGCTGCTGCTTGATGAAAATATTCGGTACAGCGATGACGACACTGTCCTCGTTAACAGAGGCAAGTTCAGTATTTTTGAACCACGTCATAAAGTTTCCTCTCGAGACCGAGAGTTCGATTTCTCCAAGAACTGCTTGCCATAGTCCGGCTTGTTGCACTGTGGTCGCCCCTCCCTCAGGAACGTTCATACATTTAAATATACGCTATAAAGTCATAAGTTTTCCACAACTTTGCACCATATCACAACAAAATAGCAGGGAAGTGGTCCATACGGAGGTGGAGTTATACACAGGTTTTGGTCTGATCTGTTAATCTGTGGATAGTACTTGTCAAATAGTGGAAAAGTTGGTAGAATTAGTGGAGTAAATATTGTCAAAACAACTCAATTTGCAGTAAAAATCCGACAATAGTTAACACGTTAAGTGTTATATACACAAATAGTGGCAAATGCGCTATACTATATGTTAGAACGTCTTCGGTGAAACTCCGTTGACAACAACACTAAGCTAATCTGACTCACGTCATTAAGGATCTAACGAGATGCCAAAGCGAACATTTCAGCCTAAAAAACGCCATCGTTCACGCGAGCATGGTTTCATGAAGCGTATGGCTACTAAAGCTGGTCGTAACCTGCTTGCCCGCCGCCGCTTCAAGGGCCGTGCTAAGCTGTCGGCGTAAGCGACAGTACCTTAACCCCTATAACCTTACGGAGAACCGCTCATGCTGGACGCTCTGCATCGGTTTCATGGTCTAAACAGCCTCAACTTCGCGTACAAGCGGGGACAGGTTGTTCGTGGTAATCAGCTATCGCTGCGCTGTGCACCGAATACCCGTCGACAGACGTTCCGAGTGGCAGTGGTTGTGAGCAAAAAGGTCGATAAGTCAGCTGTTGTGCGTAACCGCATACGGCGCCGGTTGTATGAGGTTATTCGCCTTCAGACCAGTCAACTCCATGCGCCGTATGATCTAATCTTTACCGCTTTTAATGCCCAGCTAGCCACCACTGAGTATAAAAATTTAGATAAGCAAGTTGCAGAGTTACTGCGCCGGGCTGATCTTAACAGCGGCCAAGCAGTCGCCACACATACAGCTGAGCATGCTATTATAAACCAGAAGAAAGCCTAAAAGTCCTATAAAAGTCTCAAAGGGAATCGTAGTCACGTTATGTTCACCACACTCGTCGTAAAACCTATCTTTAACCTATTCGTATTGATCTACGGACTATTGCCGGGCCATAACTTTGGTCTAGCGATCATCATCTTTACAATCGTCATTAGACTATTGATGTGGCCGCTCGTCAAAAAGCAGCTGCACCAGACTAAAGTTATGCGTAAGCTCCAACCAGAGCTCAAGAAGATAAAAGCGGCGTCCAAAGGCAACCGACAAAAGGAATCACAGCTCCTGATGGAGTTGTACAAGGAGCGCGGCGTCAATCCGCTCAGCGCCTTCCCGACCCTTATTATCCAGTTTATAGTGTTAATTGGTTTGTATAGTGGACTGCGTCGGGTCATTGACGACCCCCAAAACATCATTAGCTTCGCCTACCCATCCTTACAGAATCTTCCCTGGCTGCAGCACTTATCGCAAAACATCCACCAGTTTGACGACACATTATTTGGCATTGTCGACCTGAGCCGCTCGGCGCTCGGTGGCAAGGGTGGTATTTACTGGCCCGCAATGATAATTGTGCTCGGTAGCGCCGTCACTCAGTTTTACCAGGCAAAGCAGTTACTACCGACGACTAAGGACTCCCGCTCGCTACGCGATATCCTCAAACAAGCCGGTGAAGGCAAGCAAGCGGACCAGTCAGAGGTGAGCGCCGCCGTTGGTCGTAGCACGCGCTTCCTCTTCCCGGTTCTGATATTTGTGACTACCGTTAACTTCCCGTCTGCCTTAGGGCTTTACTGGTTTGTTGGTGGCCTCGTAGCCTATATCCAGCAAGCCATTGTGCTTCGGGACGATGAGACTGAAATGGAAGCCCTGGCCGACGCGCCACTTCGCGATACCAGCAAGATTCCCGAAGCTGAAGTAATTGAATCTAAGGCAATAAAACCTGCATCGAAGTCCAAAACCAAAAAACCAAGTAGTAACAAAAAAAGGAAAAAGCGATGAGCGACACTCCTCTGGCGAATGACTCGATAGAGGATGCGATTGTTCATTCAAAGAAGTATCTGGAAGACATTCTGTCGTTCTTTGGCATTAACCTTGAAGTTGCTGCCACCAGCGACGAAGAAGTTATTCAGTTGAGTGTACCTTCGAGTCAGCTGAACGGCTTTCTGATCGGCCAAAATGGCGACACAATGCGCTCACTACAATACCTTGTGAGTACTGAACTTAAAAACGCTAACTACGCGCACAGTCGGATTAACGTCGATGTAGCCGATTATAAAAAGCAGCGGGCTGAGCGCCTTAGCCATACTGCCGAGGAGTGGGTCAAAACCGTTCGCGACAACGGCCAGCCGATGGATCTGGAGCCTATGAACCCTGCTGACCGACGCATTATTCATCAACTAGCCGCTGAATATGGCCTGTCTAGTGAGTCAGTCGGTGACGGCCGCGAGCGGCACATCGTCCTCAAAGTTAGTACTGAAGCCTAACAGTGGGAGGACAGTCCTCCTGCAGTAGCTAGAGGACTGTCCTCCCGGGATTAATTCTCTTTAAGCGCTTCTTTATACACACCGAGTGTTTGCTCAGCCATTCGCTTCCAAGAAAACTTTTTCACTTGTTTGTAGCCAAGCTCAATCAGTTGCGCCCGTAATGCGGGCTTAGTCAGCACATCGTTAATAGCTCTGGTCATGTCTGTAGTGTTCTCAGGTTCAAAGTAGTGCGCAGCATCACCCTGTACCTCTGGTAATGACGTCGCGTTACTGGAAACAACTGGTGCACCACTGGCCATTGCTTCTAACCCTGGCAAACCGAAACCCTCGCTCAGAGATGGGAATACGTAGGCCGCGCAGTGTTCATACAGCCAACGTAACTGGCCATCCGGGATGAAGTCAGTAAAAATAACGCCGTCGATACTACGCGTTTTGACGTCCCGAGCTATTCGCTTGTAATTGCTGTCTTTTTTGCCGGCTAACACAAGGTGAAGTTCCGGGTGCTTTAGCCTCAGTTCTATGAAGGCATCAATCAGCCGCGGTAGGTTTTTGTGCGGCGTCGGACGACCGACGTACATAATGAACTGCTTATCCTCTAGCCCCGGGACAACTTCGGCTGCTGCATCGACCGAGTCGCCGGCCTCCAGGGTAACCGTTATTTTACGACTGTTTGTATTGGTATAGCGAGCCACGTCACCTTTGCCGAATTCGCTGATAGCAATCAGTGCTCGCGATTTTTTGGCAGCGATCAGGATTACCCAATGATATACCTGTTGCTTGAGCTTAAACACGAGCTGATTTTTGCTAGGGTTGCTAAAGCGCATAGTCGTTAGGTCTTGAATAGTAGTTACGACTGCCCGCTGGTACAGGATAGGCTGTTGAGCCATTGGAAAGTGCACAAGATTGGCGTTGAGTTTATATAGCTGCCAAGCCAAGCCTAGTTGCTCACCAACACTGAAGTCTTTATAGCGGCAAGCCAGCTTGGTAAAGCGTTTGCTTTTTGGAGTCCAGCTATCCATGTCTTTAGGCGTAAGTAAGATGACGTAGCGGTGGCTGAGATCAGTGTCGACCTCTTGGAGGTATTCAATAAGGCGCTCAACATATCTACCGGAACTAGTGCGCAATCCGCGGGCATCGATAACGATTTTCTTCATGACCACTACTGTAGCATAAAATATTATGCTAATGTTTTACGATAAAATTTACGTTTAGTACATTTTATATAAAAGTATTGACTTGGAATACTTTGATGTGGCATGATTTCCCCAATTAGTAATTCGTAAGGAGTTGTCCATGGGATATCACAATCAAATCAACAGTTCATTGGCCCGGGCAATCGCGATTATCGCATCGGTCGCAATTTTAGTTACCGGTGTAACTTACGCAGCGCTTCAAAGTCAGCAAGCCGTATTGAGTGGCAGCACCATCCAGACTGCTAGCGCTAACCTGCTCATCGGCACCGCATCGGCAACATCGACTGCCTTTAGTAACACGCATTCCGGCTTCAGTTTTGCCAACGTGGTACCGGGTGGCCCAGCGCAACCGGTTGACGGCAATACCTTCTACCTCAAAAACACCGGTACAGCGTCGCTATCTATTAAGCTTGTCCTGGGCGCTACCCCTACTAACGCCTCGAACGTCGACCTCAGCAAGGTTTCGGTCAACATCGTGCGGGTAGATACTTCGACGACGCAGACTGCATCATTGCAAAAGCTGCTTGACGCTGGACCAGCCGGTGGGTTGACACTCACCGATGCACTTGTCCCCGCCTCCACCGGAACGGCGTATAAAGTTAGTATCTCGATGACCGCCGACGCCTTCAACGGCTCCAGCGCCAGCATTGGCGCCGTAGACCTTGTGTTCAGCGGCGTAGCCGCTCTGTAAGGACTCTGTGATGCGCCAGACAACCGTCCGCAAATCTCGGCAGCACAGCAAGGTCAGTGTTCTGGCCTTCCTGGTGCTGTTGGTTGTCAGCGGCACGGGGCTTGCCCTGTGGCGCTTCCAGAGCGTGCAGGTTTTGAGCGTTGAGTCAGCCAGTATGGCACCGGAAATCAAGCGGGGCGACGCAGTCGTCATCCAACCCGTTACGTTTAACGATCTGAAGGTTGATGACGTCGTAAGCTATCGAAGTCCCGCCGATCAAAGCGTGATTGTGACGCACCGGGTCGTTGCTGTTGAGCGCAATTGGAATCAGCTGATAACGAAAGGCGACAATGCCGCCCGTATCGATACGCCGTTGCCACCATCAGAAATAATTGGCCGGGTGCAAGCCCGAGTAAAATACCTCGGATTCGTGCTTAACTTTCTGCGGAGCCCAGCCGGGCTCATTGTCGGCGTCTATATTCCGGCACTGATTATTGTGCTACTCGAGGTCAAACGCTTAGTCATGTATTACAGCAAACCTACCTATCGCCTCGCTACCTATACTAAAACTCGCTAACCAACCGAGTTATTCAGCTATAATTTAGTTCGTTTCGTGCCCAGTTGCTTGATTAATGCGCGATGAGCTATCTCGCTTCTCGACTTCACTGCTGCCGACGCCGAACACAGCTTCGATAGAACAGTCTATACAAGCCTGCACCTCGTTCACGGGTAGTGCGTGTTTGCTTGGCTCGCGGTCGCCACCGTTGGCAAAAATAAGTTCATCATTTGGATATTTCGCTCGAATCTCTCTGAGAGTAAGGGCCTGACCCAAATCATTGTCGATGCTCACGATCACTTCATCCACGTCACGCAGAGCTCGCATCAGACGAGCGCGATTATTCTCATCCAGGATGACTTTGCCTTTTTTGAGCAATTGCGCTTGATCGTTGTTGACGCTCACGATAAGGTAGTCCCCGAGCGTACGAGCGGCCTCGATCATATCGAGGTGTCCAGCGTGCAGGGGGTTAAAATAGCCGCTGACAATTACTCTTTTCATATGGCGTCTAGTGTATCACGCGCCGGCGCCGGATTTGACACTCAGTAGTACTGACGGTACTGTTTATAGAGCTAGTGGCAACACTAGCTGATTAGCCAACACGTAAGCAAAGGAGTAATCCCCGTGAATGCTATCAGCAACATCTTCAAGGCGTACGACGTACGTGGAAAAGTCGGCAGCGAGCTCACGCCCGCCGTCACAAATAGTATTGGTAAAGCAATGGCCGATTGGCTGCCGAATGACGGTCCGGTCGCCGTCGGCCGCGATATGCGACCTGATTCCGCCGAGCTGGCAGATGCCATCATTGAAGGTCTACAGACTCAGGGCCGCGATGTCGTGGACATCGGTCAAGTCACCAGCGACATGATTTACTTTGCCGTTGGTGATCTAAAGCTAGCCGGTGGCCTGATGGTTACGGCCAGTCATAATCCCGGTGAATATAACGGCATCAAACTATGCCGCGAGGAAGCCAAGCCAATTGGCCAGGAAACTGGGTTGTTCGACATCCGTGACGCAGTATTAAGCGACACGTTTAAGCCAAAAGCCGAAGTTCCTGGTGTTGTCGACGAACAAGACATTACCGAAGCCTGGATCGATCACACCCTGTCATTCATTAATAGCGATGAACTCAAACCATTGAAGATTGTCGTAGACGCCGGTAATGGTATGGCTGGCAAAATATTCCCTGATTTAGAGCCCTACGTACCATGGGAAGTTACCGAACTGTATTTTGAGCTGGACGGCACCTTTCCAAACCACGAGGCCAACCCGCTCAAATTTGAGACGCTAGCGGACATGATTAAAGTTATTAAAGACAACAAACTTGACGGTGGTATCGCCTTTGACGGCGACGGTGACCGAGCCTTTTTGGTCGATGAGACTGGCACCGTACTACCGGGTAATGTCATGAACGCCATGTTGGCTGAATACTTCCTGGAGCGCTACCCTGGCTCAAACATCTTGTACGACCTGCGGGCCAGCAAAGCTATCCCGGAGCTAGTAGTAGCCAAAGGCGGTACGCCAGTCCGCACCCGTGTTGGCCACTCCTTTATCAAACAGGTCATGCGCGAACAGAACGCCCCGTTTGGCGGCGAAGTATCCGGACACTTTTACTTCCGAGACAATTTCTTTGCTGATTCTGGGCTTATCGCTGCCGTGATCGGCCTGTATGTGGCTGGTATCCGTGGCAAATCATTATCTGTGCTGCGCGAGGAATACACTAAATACCCAAGCATTTCGGAGACCAACTTCGAAGTTACTGACACGGCTACAGTCCTGCAACGCTTAAAAGATACCTTTGCAACAGAAACACAGGATGAATTAGATGGTTTAACGGTCGAATTTACCAACGGTAGTTGGTTTAATGTCCGGGCCAGCAACACCGAGCCAGTTATCCGACTAAATGCTGAAGCTAACACCCAATCAGATCTCGACGCACTGGTAGGCCAAGTAACCCAAACCATTCTAGGAGATATATAGATGAAGATAATTGTAACTGGCGGAGCTGGCTTTATCGGCTCCAACTTTGTTCGCTTTATATACCGCGAACGTCCCGACTGGGAGATCGTCGTTTTTGATAAATTAACCTACGCTGGCAACAAGGCAAATATCGCCGGACTCGATGAACAGCGAGTAAGTCTCATCGAAGCCGATATATGTGATGAGCGGATGGTAGACCAAGCCGTAGCGCAGTGCGACGCAGTCATCCACTTTGCCGC
>JACMPA010000027.1 GCA_014377695.1 Candidatus Saccharimonadota bacterium | reverse complement strand
GTCGTGCCAAACCTAGAACGTCGTCATAAAGAAACTGACAGTGAATTTATGCGCCGCGACATCGAGAAGTTCATGATCGAGAAAGATTGTTACAAGTGTAAGGGTCGCCGTTTAAAGCCGGAAGTACTGGCAATTACAGTTGGTAAAGAGTCAATCATGGACGTCTGTACATTATCGATCGATGACGCGATCGATTGGTTCAATGGCTTAAAGCTCAATGCTAAGGACACCAAGATCGCTCAGCAAATCTTGAAAGAGATTTGCTCCCGTCTACAGTTCTTGCAGGATGTTGGTCTAAATTATCTGACGCTACTCCGTTCGGCCACGACGCTTTCTGGCGGCGAGGCCCAGCGTATCCGCTTGGCAACCCAGATTGGTTCTGGTTTGCAGGGCGTGTTGTACGTGCTCGATGAACCAAGCATTGGTTTGCACCAGCGCGATAACGAACGCTTGATTGGCACCTTGAAGCATCTTCGTGACCTGGGCAATACAGTACTCGTTGTGGAGCACGATGAAGATACTATCCGTACCGCTGATTACTTATTAGACATTGGTCCCGGTGCCGGCATTCATGGTGGTGAAGTCGTGGCTGCTGGCACACCGTTAGAAGTCGAAAAGACAAAGGGCAGTATTACCGCTGATTATTTGTCAGGCCGAAGATCGATAGCAACTCCAAAGAAGCGCCGCAAAGGTAATGGCGGCAAACTGCTTATCAAAAACGCCCGCGAGAATAACTTGCGCGGCATAGACGTTGAAATCCCACTTGGCAAAATGGTCGTCGTAAGCGGTGTGAGCGGTTCTGGAAAATCTAGCTTAATCAATGATATTTTAGCTAAGGAGCTACAAGCCCAGCTGCACCGGGCTAGTACGGTATCCGGTCGCCATGACTCTATTGAGGGCATCAAGCAGCTCGACAAAGCCATTATTATCGACCAATCACCAATTGGTCGCACACCACGGTCTAACCCAGCCACCTACACTGGTTTATTCACTCCGATACGTGAATTGTTCGCGAGCGTCCCCGAAGCCAAACTCCGAGGATACAGCGCTGGTCGCTTTAGCTTCAACGTCAAGGGTGGTCGATGTGAAAACTGCTCCGGCGACGGCATTATCAAAATCGAGATGCACTTTTTGCCAGACGTCTATGTACCCTGCGAAGTCTGCCACGGCAAACGTTATAACCGTGAAGCACTTGAAATTCACTTCAAGGGCAAAGATATCAGTGACATACTTGGACTCACTTGTGAACAAGGTCTCGAATTCTTTAGTAACATTCCGACGATCGCCCGTAAACTACAAACTCTCGTCGATGTCGGCCTGGGATATATTTCGCTCGGCCAATCGGCTACAACCCTTTCTGGTGGCGAGGCCCAGCGTATCAAACTCTCTACCGAACTGAGCCGTCGACCGACTGGACGGACGTTGTACATCCTTGATGAGCCTACTACCGGACTGCATATGGCTGACGTCGATAAACTATTACTTATGCTCCACGCACTAGTTAATGCCGGCAACAGCATGGTTGTGATTGAACATAACTTAGACGTGATCAAGAATGCCGATCACCTAATCGATATGGGTCCAGAAGGTGGTGCCGGCGGTGGATTAGTCATTGCCGAAGGTACTCCAGAGCAGGTGGCCAAAAACCCCAAGAGCTACACTGGTCAATTCCTCTCAAAAATGCTTTAGTATACACTCATGGGTATAGAGTCTGTTACGAATTTTCCAAAACCTCAAATTTCCAAAGGTTTTTACGCGGGCTACATCCTACTATCGACGCTACACAGCGGTGAGCCGCTTGTGGTTTCCGGAGGAGCCACCGCAGAGATGTTAGAACGAGAGACGCAAGCTTTGCGTGGCCAATTAGCCCAAGCCACTCCGAGAGACCACAGCAAGGCAACTAAAAACCAAATTAGGCGTACACTGCATTATTCATTGTGTGAACTGAGCCTAATACACAGGGAAGACATTCAACATATAGGCGATGCTAATATTCCTACAGCATACGAATATCTGAATGGCCCAGTGGAAATAGCTGGTATAGAAATGGCTAAGCATTTAGGCTGGCACAAGGGCGCTACGCCAATGAGCCCTTTTAATGATTTGGCGCAGTTCATTGAGATGATAAGAGACCTACCGCGTAAGTCGCCAAATGTCGCACCAGCTTCACGCTCTAGCCTTTAACGCTTTTTGAGTTTTGCCTTGAGGGCTGCTCGGATCTTCGGGTCACGTGCAGCGTGAATGATCGTCGGAACAAGCACCGCTAAGACTATGAGTAGAATAACGGGCTCAATAAACTTTTCAATGCCAGGTATTCTACTACCAATGAAGTAACCAGCAAGTGTTACAACGACTGCCCAGGCAATGTCACCGATTGCATCGTAGACGAAGAACTGTTTACGATCCATGTGTCCGGCACCCGCCGTAACAGGGGCAAAGGTGCGAATAATTGGTACAAAGTGCGCTACCAACATAGTTTTAGTACCGTATTTTTCGTAAAAGCGCTCTGCCTGTGCGATGTATTCTTTCCTGAATACAACACTGTCTTTTTTGAACAAACGGGGGCCAAGCTTGCGCCCAATCAGATAGCCAATGTTGTCACCGAGTATAGCTGCCAGCGAAATACATACGATAGCAGCAACAATTGACAGCTGGCCAGTTGCGGCAAGTATACCAGCCGCGAATAGCAACGTGTCGCCAGGGAAGAAAAACCCGACCATCATGCCGGATTCGGCAAAGATGATAATCGAGATGAGCAATAGTCCGCCGGTTTGGACTAAGTGATTGACGTCAAACATACAGATTAGTGTAACATACTACAACTTCGGTCGACATCTGGTATAATAGTAATATTACATCGATCAACTGAGAAGAGTTTGAAGGAGTTCACACATGTCACATGATTCAATTACACTAGAAGTTAGCGCCCGCGAAGTGAGCGGCAAAGCAGTAAAGCACCTCCGCAAAGAAGGTATCGTACCTGCTGTCATTCATGACCACGGTAAAGAATCCGTCCTGATCCAAGGTCCATACATTGATTTGTACCGCGCCTACAAGCAAGCAGGCAAGAATCAGCCAATTGAATTGAAGGCTCCTGGCCACAGTTACGTTGTGCTTATCAAAGATGCCGTCTTTGAGCCGCGCAAAAATCAGCTAACTCACTTGGTATTTAATGCTGTCGACAAGAACCAAAAGGTTGACGCCGCGGTCCCAATTCACGCCAAGTACGCCGAAGACAACGATTTGTCACCAGCTGAGCGCAGCGGTTTGATTGTTTTGACACAGCTCGAAACACTTGAAGTCAAAGCGATCCCAAGTCAGATCCCTGAAGTGCTGTACTACGATGCCGAAAAACTAATTGAAGTTGGCGACCACATAACGGTTGCTGACATCACGCTGCCAGCTAATGTTGAGCTACTCACTGAAGAGCACCAATCAGTGGCAACCGTCTTTGAGCCAAGTGCTCTAGCCGCAGCCAACGATGATGCTGGAGGTGACGCTCCCGCCGATGAAGCAACTGGTGACGCCAATGCCGGTGAATCAGCCGAAGGCTTAGACGCCGAGAAAGAAGCTGAAGCTGGTCAAGCTAAGGCCGAATAAACTAATTCGACTTCTCACTAAAACAGCCGGCACGTGTGCCGGCTGTTTTTATTAGTCCGCGGATCTGCAGGCAGATTGGGCCGACGTTTGTATGCTATGTAGCCCAGGTATGTAAGTATTATCAGCTCAGGCTGCCAGGCAAACTACATAACACGGAGCACTCAGTCATCGATAAACCCGCCACTTTGGTGAGCCCACAGCTTGGCATACGCGCCTGCTTTCGCTACAAGTTCTTGGTGTGAACCTTGTTCAATGATTTTCCCGTCATCAAGGACAATGATGCGATCCATCTTTTGGATAGTGCTCAGGCGGTGAGCGATGACGATGGCCGTACGGCCCTCCATCAGCTTCCAGAGGGCATCTTGGATTAATACTTCGCTCTCCGAATCGAGAGCTGAGGTGGCTTCATCGAGTAATAATATTGGTGCTTGCTTGAGCATAGCCCTGGCAATTGCGACTCGTTGGCGCTGACCACCACTCAGTTTAACTCCACGCTCACCAACGAGTGTCTGGTAACCCTGCGGTAGGGTTTGTATGAACTCATCGGCATGAGCCATCTTTGCAGCTCGTGTAACTTGTTTGTCGGTAGCACCAGATTGACCATAGGCGATGTTTTCCTGGATGGTCCGGTGAAATAACAGTGGTTCTTGGGGCACGTAAGCGATTCGACTGCGCAGGTCATCCTGCGTGACCGCCGTGATGTCTTGGCCGTCGACAAGAATCTGACCGCTTTGGATATCCGAAAAGCGTAGTAGCAACCGAGTAAAAGTTGTTTTGCCAGAGCCAGAATGTCCAACTAAGCCTACCTTTTCTCCTGGCTGGATCAAGACGTTAAATTTTTCGAACAACGCATCTTCGTTACCGCCGTGCGTAAACGTAACATCTTTGAATGTTACTAGGCCGTGCTGCATACCAAGGTTTTCTGGTGTAGTAGGATCGAGGATATCGGGAGTCAACCCCATTGTATCAATCATTTCTGTGGTATCTCCGACTGCCCTGGAGAAGTTTCGCAAGCTGTTATTGCCGAATGAAAATAGTTGATCAGTCACGAGTGACGTGTAACTAAGAATTAAGAAGACTGTACCAATGTTTGCATGGAACATCATGACGCTAACCACCGCAATCGCCAGCGATATAGCTGAGATGCTGCGAGTCGACGTACCAAGGGCATTCATTTGCCGTTGGTGAGTGCGCGAAAAGTCTGACAGCAGGTTGTGCGTTCGGCCAGTAGCCGCATGGAACCGCTGCCTCTCATGCACACCGCTGGCAAAGCTTTTGACCGCCATGCTATTCGTAAGGGTATCGGCTAATAAGCCAGTCTGATCACTTTCAGCACTCGCAAATTTAGTGCTA
Organism: Candidatus Saccharimonadota bacterium; assembly: GCA_014377695.1. Taxonomy (GTDB): domain Bacteria; phylum Patescibacteriota; class Saccharimonadia; order Saccharimonadales; family UBA4665; genus JACMPA01. The sequence continues at coordinate 18,441 of JACMPA010000027.1, read as the reverse complement.
GCAAGCCGCACTGGCCGTGAGCTAGCAAAAGCCACTAACATAAATGTACTGCTAAGTACCAGCAGCAACCCAGTAAACAGTGGCGCTCGAAAGGCCATGATGATGGCCGCAAAGGTAATGCTGCACAACATAGGGTATACCTGAAAGATGATGGTATCAGCAAGTCGGACGTAGTTGCCGAGCAGTTTGCTGTTCTGAGATACCAGTGATCCGGTAAAGTTGTTGGCGTGAAAATCAGCAGTTTGATTGAGTAATTTGTCAAAAACTTCTTCAGCTAAATCCTGTTGGACACGCATCTCTAAACGCCACATGAAGTGATCAACGATGCGCCAGGTAAAGTGACCAAGCAGTAATAGTACTGCGAATAATAGCAACTGTGGCCCAAAGCTGGCCCAGATATGACCTGTTTGATACTGATGCTGGCTGAGCCGACTCAATACCGAGGCGGTCAGAAGGGTAGGTAAAAAGGCGTTCACCAACATTGTTAGGGGTACAGCAATAATAAGCCCCCAAAGGTACGTCGGGTATTTACGGGCATGCCGCCAATAAAAGCTGGCCACTTTGCGAGTGGCATTTTTGGATGATGTTGTGTGCATGGATCGGCCCCTCCTGGAAACGTCAGTAAGGTTTAGTTAGTGTTTGATATTTGTTTCGCGACCAGCTCGCGCCGCTGGTTTGGTAAAAACTAGAAAGTAATCACACCCATCGGGCGGACAATCTCTGAGTAGTGTCGGTTCGATTGGACGGTCATGTCGCCTCCGAGTTACTTGGCGTACGCTACACGAAGTTGCTAATAATCAATTAGTATCTTATACTATGGTGTTCTGCATTGCAATAACCCAGTAATGATACACTTACATTAGAAGTACATCCTCAATGGAAGGCACACCCACCGACACTAGCACCTCGCCCGAAAAAAAGGGCGATGCAAAATCCGACAAAAAGACCGAAAAGGCCGCCGGGCTAGGTAAAAGTACCTTCGAGTTTGCCCATAAAAAAGAAACCGCCGAAAAGTTTGCCGACTCTTCGAGCATTTGGGAAAAATTAATCCCGAAAGACGGTAGCGCTAAAGCCAAAACTGAACGTGCCACAACAATTGATGGGCCGCGTTCTGTTAATGAAGCTGAACCAACTACTGAAGCAGGGCAATCTAGTCCAGAAACTGCCGAAGAAATCAGCGATCCCGAATTAGATACTCTGAGCCGGAGTGAGAAGGCTGACGCCGTCAGAATGACGGCTCAGGGAGAATCGGCCAAACTTAAAGCCGGTCGTGACGCTGAAGAGGACCCGGCCGATGCAGCTGGGCGTGAGGCGGTGATCGAGCACCTCGATGTGCTAGCTGAGGAAGCGGTGGAAGTACCCCATCAGGTAGATGACGAAGTATCATCTACAGAAACTGAGGCGGCAACGGAAGCTTCAGGTAGTGCAGCAACCATAGAAGTGACACCACGAGTGCCAGTGCAAGGTGCAGAAACAATAGCCGGTACACCTGCCGAAGCGTCGGCCGAATTTACTGAGTTCGAAGATGATCAATCAATCGAATTAAACGCGTCTGCGCAGCCACTTGAAACAAATTCTGAGCAATTACCGACTGATGAAGCCGATCCAGCACAGCAACCGCTGGGTGCTACCGGTACACCACCAGTTAAACCGCCGAGCGCTTCAAACACGCCACCTGGCAGTGGAGCTGGCGGTAATCAGCCTCCTGTAAATCCAAATAACCCATACGACACAAATGGACCACATAACTCCGGCTCTGGGGGTAGTGCGGCCTTTAATGACATGCCACTACCGGGCTATAATCCGAGCGTCCAAACGGGTACATCACCGACAGTCGAACATCATTATCACCAAGAGAACACCGGGGCCTACTTTTTGGCAGGCGGTATCCTAGGTTACATGCTAGGCCGGCGCCGGGGCCGCATCAAAACCGAAAAAAAGCTCAAAGTTGTTTCCAGCAATTTAGAAAAACAAATTAGTGACATCCGTCAAGACGTGATCCGGCAATCAGCAATAATTCGCGAACAAGCCCGCGACAACTATAACGCCCAACACCAGACACAATCTACTAAACTTGAGAGTCGTCCGGCAGCTAACCCTCGTTCAATCGAGGCCAACGTTGCGTTGAATCGTACTGAAGTTATCGACAATCAGCGTCAGGCTGCCGAGCGGCTAGGCGTTACGCCAGCCGAAGCTGTTGCCACTGCCGAACGAGTGCAGCAGATGAAGCATCATGAAGTATTGGCTTTCGCTGAAAAAGTTGTGATCGACGGCACCTCATTACGGACAATTTTTGAAGCTAAACAGATCACTGAGCCTGGTCTGCGTCGCATTACCCGTGAATTTTTACGTGGAGGCAACGTGAAAGCTGCGCTCAAGGCTGAGATCCAGGTTAAAGAGATGCAGTACGAACGCGATCCGCAGATGCGCGATCGCTTAGCCGCCAGCTACGCTGGCGTTGAAGCGGCTCATCCACAGACCGCGGCCGAAGCCATGGCAGCATTGATTGCCTTGAACCCACCATCGAAGTCTTCACAAAATCAATCAGCGGATTCTGAGGATGGCGCCAAAAGCAATCAAAAAGAGGCTAAACAGCGTGGCAAACAGGTTATTATCAGCGCTTGGGCTGTGCTGCTGGTCGTTCTGGTGATTACAGCCGTGATGTTGGCGATGCGTTAAGCGGTATACTATCGATATGCAAAAAATCCTGCTTTATTATAAATTCACCCCAATTGCTGATCCAGAAGTGGTCCGGCTGTGGCAGCGCACCCTCTGCGAAACGTTGAATCTCAAGGGTCGTATTATCATTTCGACACACGGCATCAATGGCACGGTTGGCGGGGAAGTCGAAGACCTGAAGATTTACGTTAAACAAACCAAGCAATTCGGTGGGTTTAAAGACACTACTTTTAAATGGAGTGATGGCACCCGCGACCACTTTCCTAAACTCAGCATCAAAGTCCGCGACGAAATAGTCAGTTTTGGTGCTGCCAAGGAACTGAAGGTCGACAAATCTGGCGTTGTCGGCGGTGGAACCCACCTCAAGCCATCCGAAGTTAACGCATTAGTTGATCGCTACGGGGATGATGTCGTGTTCTTTGACGGCCGAAACGCGCACGAGGCCGCTGTCGGCCGTTTCAAAAACGCAGTAGTACCGGATACTACTACCACTAAAGACTTCATCACAGAGCTCGACAGTGGCCGCTACGATGACATTAAGTCCAAAAAGGTGGTTACCTACTGCACTGGTGGCATCCGCTGCGAAATATTATCTTCGCTTATGAAAAATCGCGGCTTCGAAGATGTGTATCAGATAGACGGTGGCATCGTGAAATACGGCGAAGCATATGCCGATGATGGCCTCTGGGAAGGCTCCTTGTATGTCTTTGATGACCGCATGGGACTCAAGTTTTCTGAGAAATCTAAAGACATCGGTCGATGCATCCACTGCGAGGGCGCAACTAGTAATTACGAAAATTGTGCTCTAAACAGCTGTAACAAACTTGTCCTCATCTGTGAAAACTGCAGGACAGAGCCTACTAAAAAGTTTCATAACGCTACATGTCTAACCCAGGCCACAAGCGCAACGGCTATTGCAAAAACATTAGCTTTATGCTAAAATACTTACATGATCAAATCAGAACATGTAGTTGTACCTACAATTCCAGCTGCAACGCATTCTATTGCTGAAGCTACAAAAATAGCCGAGCATGATGGTTTGCTTGATGTAGTGGTCGACAATATGAATGAACAGTTAAAGGATGCACCAGTCACTTTAGTTCGAAATGATGAGGTTAACCCACGAGATACACATGACCGTGAGCACACACAGGCGATTATCACGGACAGGATTATTGCCAATCGGTTTTCGGGACCATCAATTCACAGGCAGGCCTTCATAGCGGGTATTGGTAACATATTTCATGCTGAGCAGTTACTAAGCAAACGTTTGGGTGATGAGCGGGACCTACTCGAAAAACCCGATCTTCATTTCCTCAACATACTCTCTAAAATCACACGACAACGGATAAAGCGTTAAACTAATAGAGTGAATACAGCTCTCGAAACCAAGCTTAAAGATTTGCCGAAAGAGCCAGGTGTTTATTTCCATAAAGATAAATCGGGGGCGATTATCTATGTCGGTAAAGCGGCTGTTTTGCGTAACCGTGTGCGGCAATACTTTCAAGCGTCACGGAATCGTGACCCAAAAACCGAAGCTCTAGTTGCCGACATTCATGACACTGATTGGATGGTCGTAGAAAGCGAGCTCGAGGCCCTGTTCTTGGAAGCTGAGATGATCCGGCGTTATATGCCGCGCTACAATATCTTGCTCCGGGACGACAAAGCTCTCAGCTACATTCGAATTGATTATGACAGTGAATATCCAACAGTAACGACGACCCGACGACCACTCGATGACGGGGCCCGTTACTTTGGTCCATACTTTAGCACCTACGGCGTGCGCCAAGCCTTAAAATTACTCCGCAAGATCTTCCCGTTCGCAACTCGTAAAGTGGTTGGGCAGAAGCGAGCCACGCTGCATTACCATTTGGGACTTGATCCAGGACTCGAAGAAGGCAAAACGACGCTCGAGGCCTATCGGCTCAATTTGAAAAAGTTGATGATGGTGATTCAAGGTAAGCGCACAGCCATTATCAAAGACGTTGAGCGAGATATGAAACGGGCAGCCAAGGATCAAAACTTTGAGCAGGCTATGAAGCTACGCAATCAGTTATTTGCGCTACAAAATCTAGGTAAGCAGGTTATCTTTAGTGATAAAGAGTTCATGGATATCAGCAAAGATCATGCTTTGAGTGAATTGGTGACATTATTAAATCTGGAAGGATTCCCAAAGCGAATTGAGGGCTACGATATTAGTCACATGCAGGGAACTGACGTAGTGGCTAGCATGGTTGTGTTCACTAACGGCGTCAGCGATAAGGGCGAATATCGTAAGTTCAAAACGAAGATCGAGCATAATAATGATTTTTATAACATGCACGAGACAATTACGCGCCGACTGAGCGAAAAGAACATCAAAGCGTGGGGCAAGCCTGATTTAATGCTGATTGACGGTGGAAAAGGTCAATTAGATGCCGCCATCCGGGCCCGTGATGAAGTTGCCGCACTATGGAACGACAAGCTGACGCAGATTCCTTTTATTGGCCTGGCAAAGCGTGAAGAGCAGGTAGTGATTCAGAAGGGTAAAAGTAATGTAGAGTTGAGTATCGATGCCTTGCATGCCCTGAACGGCTTTACGACTGAATCAGACGACTTTATTTTGGTGAATGTGCCACATACAACTAATTTGGTAAAGCTGCTCCAGCGTATCCGTGATGAATCACACCGCTTTGCGGTGACATACCACTCGGTATTGAAGGTTAAGCGCCAGACAGCCAGTATGCTTGATGATGTACCAACTATTGGGCCAGCCACCCGCAAAAAGCTAATCAAAACGTTTGGTAGTATGCGCGGCGTTGCCCAAGCCCGTGATTGGGAGCTTGAGAAAGTAATTGGAGCCAAAAAGACGACGATCCTTAAGCAGTACATGCGACCTGTGAAGCGCGCCCAAAAAGACGAAGACCGACAAACTGCCACCTAAGAAAAGAGGGCAGTCTACCTACGCTTAACCATTGACGCACAGGCATACAATAGAAGTACAACTAATACGAGGATACAATCAGATGAGTGCAGAACGTATCGAGCCAACTAAAGGCCTTTTGAGTGGTGTTGAATGGCCGGTTTTAGGGCTTGTGGAGACAACAGGGCCTTCAGTGGGTTTTGAGGCGGCACGGGCGCACGCCAATTGGGCCCAGCAACAGGTTAAAAGTCATTTCAGCAATTACATTGAACTAAGAGTCGATTACCATGCTGATGATGCCGACTGGGTCTATGCTCATTTACCGGCTATCAGCCCAGGTGCCGTAGTGAGCAAATCAGTGTAAGTAGGTAGTTTGAGTTGTTTGCTTGATTCAGCTCACGGTCGTATAACCATAATCATTGTTACGTTCTAAGTTACACTCTAAGCTACAATAGCTAGATGCTAGCCCGCACTCATGACTTAGCCGCAATAACGGCGCTAGCGCTCGTCGCCGCGACTCAAGCCGTGCCGCAGATGACCTTGTCGACCCTTATTGCCGTGCTGTTGGCGAATCAAATTGGCGGTATTGCGCCGGATATCGATCAGCCGACTGCACCCTTTTGGCGTAATTTGCCAGTCGGACATGTACTGGGAAGATTTGCGGGCAAATTACTCGGTGGGCATCGATTTCTCAGTCACTCATTGCTGGGTGTCGCCTTATTCGCCTTTTTAACTAAATTATTCTTGGAATTCTTTCAGCCATTATTTCCACACGTTGATTCCCAGCTGGTTTGGTACGCCTTTATTATCGGTATATTGAGTCATTTAGTGATGGATACCATCACTAAAGAAGGCGTGCCGTGGCTATTGCCAATTCCTATTAAATTCGGTGTGCCACCGCTCAGGTCACTGCGTATTACGACTGGTTCATGGCGAGAAGTGTGGCTAGTCCTGCCGTTGCTGCTGGTCATTGACCTGTGGCTTTTGAATATGCATTACACCAGCATCTTGTCGTATCTGCACCATTTGCAGCGCTAAACAGCTACATCAAGCTTGCGCAGGTCAGCGATGATTTGTTCGGAGCTTGTAGCGATAATGGTATGAATACCGAGGGCTTGGGCCGGCGGCATACACTTCTGCTGGTCATCAATGAATACTACTTCTTCGGACTGAATATCCGTGAAATGAGACAGCGCCAAGTCATATATTTCCGGCTCTGGTTTCGCACAGCCAACCTCATAAGACAACACGGTAAAATCAAATATATCGTAACTGCCAGCCGCACAGATTACTTCCGCCGCACCTGGGATAATGTTCGATAGCAGCCCGACTGGGTAGCCTTGTTGTTTGAGCGTTTCGACCAGACTGACCATTTCTGGGCGCAACTCTGTACTCCACCAATCGTCCCAGCTGTGACGCTGGGTGTCAGAAATGGACTGATTCTGATGGGTTTCGATGGCAGTCCAGAACTGGTCGGTAGTCAGGGTGCCGCGAGTCATTTTACGCCACAATGGAGCAAGAAAAGTCTTAGTATCGCTTGCAGACAAGCCGACTTCGCCGGCGACCCTGCTGGCTAGGTCTGCACCTTTGCCACCGGTTGCCATAACGCCACCATAATCAAGAAGAATGCCACGAATCATACCTATAGCATACCAAACAGTACAGAAATGCTCTGCTTGCGGCACAGGAGGAAACAGTTGCTCACTAAATTTTGTGAGTACCGAAAAACATATTCGTAGGATATACTTGAGGGCTGAATCATGAAACCTAAATTTACGAGCGAGTTCTTTGCGGGCAACCGTGAACGATTACGTCAATTATTCACTGGTACCGCACCGATTGTAGTGACGGCCAACGGGCTGCTGCAACGCGGTGGCGATAGCTCATACCCGTTTCAGCAAGACGCCACGTTCTGGTACCTTACTGGTATTGAAGATCCAGATATTGTGTTGGTTATCGATAAAGCCAAAGAGTATTTGATTGTGCCGTCCCGTGGTACCACCCGAATCGCGTTTGATGGCTCGGTTGATGCGGCCGAGCTGACTCGTATTTCTGGTGTGCAGACAGTGGTTGATGACAAAGAAGGCTGGCATTTGCTGGAAGCGCGCCTCCGGCGCGCTAAACATGTGGCTACGTTGTCGCCACCGCCGGCGTACATTGAGGAGCACGGATTGTACACCAACCCGGCACGCGCTCAACTGGTAAACCGAATAAAGATGTCCGATGACTCGATTGAGCTTCTGGACCTTAGCCAACACGTGGCACTGTTACGCGTCGTAAAGCAACCAGAAGAACTCGTAGCGATTCAAGCGGCCATCGATATTACGATTGATACATTGAAAGACATCACGCGGCCGTCAGAACTCGCGAAGTATGCCTACGAGTATGAAGTTGAGGCTGACTTGAGTCGTGGCTTTCGGCGCCGCGGCGCAAGTGGGCACTCTTTTGAGCCAATAGTGGCTGGGGGTGCAAGAGCCTGCACGTTGCATAATGTTGCCAACGATGGGCCACTGTCCAGCGACGAACTACTACTGTTAGATGTCGGTGCGGAGGTCAGTCATTATGCGGCTGACATTACTCGAACAGTGAGTTTGGGTACGCCGTCGCGACGCCAGCAAGCGGTCTATAACGCGGTCCTTGAAGTTCAGGAGTTTGCTTTTACGCTGATGCAACCAGGCGCCCTTATCAGAGACAACGAGCAAAAAATCGAGCAGTTTATGGGTGAGAAGCTTCGGGAACTTGGTTTGATCAAAAATATCGAACACGATGAGGTGCGTCGGTATTACCCACATGCAACCTCGCATTTCCTGGGACTTAATGTCCACGATATCGGTGATTACTCACGACCGCTTGAGCCCGGTGTCGTACTAACGGTGGAGCCAGGTATTTATATTGCCGATGAAGGCATTGGTATCCGGATCGAGGATGACGTGCTCATAACTCCTAATGGTCACCAGATTTTAACGGCCCGGTTGCCCCGGCATCTGGGCTAATCTACAATGAGTGGCATATGATTAAATCAATTGGTCTAAGGTTTTTGTTTCGCTGGGCAGTGTGCAGTTTAGGTCTTTGGATAGCGGCCGGCTTATTAGGATCAGGTATAACGTATGAACAGCGCTTTTCGGTGATTTTAATTGCTGGTTTTGTACTGGCGGTCGTAAACCTGTTTATTCGACCTTTAGTCGTCCTCATGGCACTACCGGCAATCTTAGTGAGCTTGGGTTTGTTCATGTTGGTCATCAATGGGTTGATGGTATTACTTGTCAGTAAGCTGTATACGCCACTACATATTACAAATTTTTGGGCGGCAATGTTTGCAGGGGTGGTCATTGGCCTGGTAAACTATCTTGTAACAACTATCTTTGAAAGAAAAGAGTCATAACGCATGAGCATTTTTAACTACATTACGTTAGCATCAGTCGCACTGATGATTTTATTGATTTTAGTCCAGACTCGTGGTGCAAGTCTTGGTGCTGGACTCGGCAGTGCTGGTGAAGTGAACACCACTCGTCGCGGTACCGAAAAAACTATCTTTCAACTGACCATTATCAGCGCCATCGTTTTTGGTGCGTCGTTGCTCCTTGGTGTACTTAGCTAAATAAGTAAGGTGGAAATTGATGCAGTTTCGGCGTTTTAAGCTTCGTTTCCGGCGGCACCTGAAGCGCGGCCAGAATCAAGTCACGGACATCAGCACGTATGCTGAAGATGGCTTAGAGCGTCATTTGTTCAAGCGACTCGGTCATTTGAATAAAGTATGGCGGTTCATAACAGCCTGGATACTGCTCCTGATTATTCTCATCGGTGGTATGCTGGTCCAGATCACTGGGCTGAGCAAGTACTATCAAACGCTTCAACCAATAGCCGGCGGTACATATAGCGAAGGGCTACTCGGCACGTTCACCAATGCTAATCCGCTGTATGCAACTAGCGAAGTCGACACGACGGTATCGCGGCTGGTGTTTGCAGGGTTACTGAATTATGATCAAAACAATAAATTGGCAAATGATTTGGCTAGTAGTTGGGATGTTGATGCAACTGGTACGCTGTACACGGTCCAACTACGTCCTAATCTTACTTGGCAAGACGGCTTAAAACTGACAGCGGATGACGTCGTGTTTACGTTTAAGGCCATCCAAAACCCTGATGCTCAGTCACCACTGGCTGCCAGCTGGCAGGGCGTAACTATAACCAAAACAAACGCTTCGACTGTAACGTTCAAACTAACAAATCCACTTGCAGCTTTCCCGTATTCTTTGACAACGGGTATAGTGCCAGCCCAAGCATTTGGAAATTTACCAGCAACGTCGTGGCGCTCTAGTGACTTTAACAGTCTTCATCCCGTTGGTGCTGGTCCGTTTGAATGGGACGCACTGCAGGTTAAGGGTGTAAAGCGAACCGACAAAGAAGTATTAATCGCCCTCAAGCCGTTTGCTGGTTACGCGCTTGGCATGCCGAAACTAAACAGCTTTGTGGTCCATGTGTTTACAGATGGAAAAACAATGGTCGATACATTCAACGGCAATCAGATTTCAGCCATGGTACCACCGGGGTCATACGCGCAAAAATCGGGAAACAAACAATACGACTTTGTGTTGACGGCGGCCAATATGGTCTTCTTTAATACTTCGGAGGGCGTCTTGGCTGATGCACAAGTGCGTCGGGCGTTGGTCCAGGGCACCGATGTACCGGGTATTCAGCGGTTATTGGGGTATCCTACTTTACCAGTGCGCGGGCCACTCCTGAAAGGCCAGATTGGTTACGATCCCACTGTCCAGCAGTTAGGCCTGGATGTTAGCACGGCCAAGCAAGTATTAGGTAAGGCAGGATGGTTAGTTGGAGCAGATGGCGTTCGATACAAGGCAGGTAAGCCGTTGTCGATTAAATTGGCCTCAGCTGGTGGGCGTGACCACGGCAAGGTCGTTAACGGTCTAAAGCACGATTGGGCTCAGCTGGGAGTAAAAACGATCGCTCCCGAGTATAGCTCCCAGGATTTTCAGAACGTGTTAGCGGCTCATGCATACGACGCAGTACTATATGGCATATCTATTGGTGTCGATCCAGATGTCTTTGTATATTGGGACAGTACGCAAACTGACCCACGATCTACTCGATTGAATATGTCGCTTTATAAATCTACCACCGCTGATGCAGCACTCGAAGCTGGGCGGACCCGACTCGACCCAGTCCTACGGACTATCAAATATAAACCATTTTTAGAGTCCTGGAAGCAAGATGCTCCAGCGCTGGGCTTATACCAGCCACGTTACCGCTATATCACGCACCAGACGGTGTATGGATTAGACGCCAAAACGTTGAACAATGGCACCGATCGACTGAACAATGTCCATAACTGGATGACGGTCACGAGGGAAGTCACCAATAAGTGAGACCTCTGACTCTTGCGATTTCCCTCGAGAACAGCTAAGATTCATAGAGCAGAATTTCCCACCAACTCAGACTTTGAGTTAAGGAAAAGAGCAGCCAGAGTCGGCGGATTCAATCCGCGACCCTGCGCGATGAGAATAACCGTAGGTTAGTCTCAGTCTAGCGGATGTGGCGGAATGGTAGACGCGCTAGTTTCAGGTACTAGTATCGCAAGATGTGGAGGTTCAAGTCCTCTCATCCGCACCAGTACAAAAAGCCAACCTATTGGTTGGCTTTTTGTTTAGATCAATAGAGGTTGAATAGCTTGCTCTAAAGCCATGAGCAGTATGCTATATTAGACGTAGAACAGATGACGTATAGACATTCAAAAGGTGATATCAGATAGATGAGTAGAGTAGCGCATTATTTGCAGGAACACTTGGTGGGCGAGGTTGTCACTTCGGCTGATGCGAAGCGGTTTTTCTCTACTGATTGCAGTATCTTTACAGCAACGCCTTCGATCATAGTCTACCCAAGAGGTGAGGCCGATGTCCGCAAGGTCACTCGGTTTGCCTGGCAGCTAGCGGAGAGAGGGCGCTCGATACCAATTACAGCCCGTGGCGCCGGCACCGACCTAGGCGGTGGTGCAATTGGCACCGGCATCATTCTAGTATTCCCAGCTCACATGAACCGAGTTGTCGAGTTTGATAGCAAAACCGGGAATGCTATCGTCGAACCGGGCATTATGTATGGCAAATTACAGCAGACCCTGGAAACTCATGGCCGCTTTTTGCCGCCATTCCCAGCTAGCTACGAATATTCAACAGTAGGCGGAGCAATTGCTAACAACGCCAGCGGTGAAAAATCAGTTAAGTATGGTGATACGAGTACCTATGTGCAGGGGCTGCGAGTTGTGTTGGCCAATGGCGAGGTAATCGAAACCAAGCGCTTAGCTAAGCGTGAATTAAGTAAAAAGCTTGGTTTAGCAACATTTGAGGGCGAGATTTATCGCTCACTCGACGCTCTGCTTGAAGAAAACAAAGAAGTCGTCGAAAACACAGTCCTTGCTGTAACGAAGAATAACGCCGGGTATAACCTAGCTGATATCAAACGGTCCGACGGATCTTTTGACTTGACGCCCCTGTTGGTAGGATCGCAAGGCACGCTTGCCGTTGTGACCGAAGCCACAATCACGACTAAACCATTCAACCCCGAAACTACGCTAATGATTGCTGCTTTTGATGATGCCGGCCGCGCCCAGCAAACCATCAAAGAACTACGAGCTATGAAAGCGGATTCGCCCAGCGCTATTGAATTGGTTGACCAAAACCTACTCCAGGCTGTCAAAGCCATCAATCCTAATCAGCTGAAGGATGTCATCGAAGAGCCATATCCACTACTGACGCTGATTATAGAATTTGATTTATCTAATGAGCGCCAGCAGAAAAAGGCTACGAAGCAAGCCATCAAAATCCTCCGAACCTATGCCACTGGCCATAAGATCGAAACCGAGCCATTAAAACAGACCGATCTATGGAAGATTCGCCAGGCTTCAGGGAGCGTGCTCTCGGCCGCTCATGGCCGCGCCAAAGCTATACCTGTTGTGGATGATGGTATTGTACCGATAGAGAAGTTCAGGGCCTACATGGAGGGTGTCTATGCCTTATTCAAGCGCAACAACCTTGATATAACCATCTGGGGCCATGCCGGTGACGCTAATTTGCATTTGCAGCCTCACTTAGACTTGTCGGAGATCGGTGATCGGCAAAAAGTATTTAAAGTGATGGATGACTATTATAAATTCGTTATCAGCCTAGGTGGCAGTATTAGTGCAGAATACAACGACGGGCGGTTACGAGCACCTTACCTACCGCTACTGTATGGAAATGATGCGTACAGTGTGTTTCAAAAAGTCAAAAAAATATTTGATCCTTACAACACAATGAACCCGGGTGTGAAAATTGATGTAACGTTGGAGGATATTCGGCCGCTCCTGCGCCAAGAGTACGATTTAGGCCATTTGCACCAGCATCTTCCTCGAAGTTAATAAGTCTTGAGTTTTTAGTCGAAAACAGATAAGATAGCCTAGTTCTTTTACAGTGTAGTGCTCATATGGGCGGACGTGGCGAAATGGTAGACGCGCTACCTTGAGGTGGTAGTCCTGCAAGGGGTGGAGGTTCAAGTCCTCTCGTCCGCACCAGACATGAGTCGTTACAATGGCAGCATCATCAGCATAGCCGCAGGCTTAACCTCGCGGAAGAGCAGCCGAAGTGAACGCGAAAGCGTCACCCCGCGCGATGAGAAACCATAGCCCGAGGGACCCATCGGGTTTCCCAATGGGGCGGCGCATTGGTGTCTCATATTGGGTGATTAGCTCAGTTGGCTAGAGCATCTCGTTTACACCGAGAGGGTCGGGGGTTCGAGTCCCTCATCACCCACCAAATAAAGAGTCCATCGCAAGATGGGCTTTTTATTTGGTGGGTATAGCTATGTGACTAGTCATATCTATGATTTAATGGTGAGTGAAAGTGCAAAAATGAAAATCCAATTCAAACAACTCGCGCCACAACCACTTGAACTTTTTAGTGGTCTGTTCCTTACGTTCACCGTTATTTTGTTAGCGAATTCTAAGCGATTGCTAAATTACTACGGGCTGGAAGGTTCTGATCAAGTTATTAATACAAATGCCAGCAATACATTGAGTGAAGGGCTAAGAGCCATCGATTCATTTACGGCTACTAATGGGGTAGTGACATTTTTAATTTGGGCTGTAGTTGGTGTGTTTTGTTTTGGGATAGTAGAGGCGCTTGGTAACGGATACCGAGAGCTGAGACTTGAAAGGCAAGTCAGCTCAGCGCGGTATGTGCATCCCGTAGCATTCACTAAAACTGGATTCTGGCGCGGCGTACTGCTTAATAGTTTTTCATTAATCGTGGGTTTATTGTTGCTCGCTGCGACAAGCCTCCTATTGTTGATTTTTATAATTCCTCTGGGTTTAGCCTATAGCCGGGTATTTTTGTTCAATGTTTCGCTCACTACTGCCGTCGACATCTCGATTGGGGTAGCTATTGTATTTGTTGGCTTACTGCTGCTTAATGTCATGATTCGCTTTATGCTACATCGCCGACAAATTATCAGTTTAAACTAAGTGCCGAATGGGTGCGTGAGCCGCCAGACGATCCCCGGCTGTGCTGTAGCCGTACGCAGTCTGACTGGAACAGAAGTAGTAACTTTTGTAGTGCTATTCACGACTGTGACGGATCCAACAGCAGTGGCGGCTGCTGTAGCAGCATCCAGCGGCTTTAAGGTTATTGAGGTGTCGAAGCCCATTTCCTTCCACGTTAGGAAACTTAGGTCCGAACTAACGACTGCATCGACTGCACCGTGCTCCGGCACATTGTAACTGCCGACCTTGTCTCCGGAACGTACGAAGGTAGAAATACCGAAGCCTTTTGCAGCACTGAGCGCGAGCGCTGTCGAATCTTTGAGAGCGCTCGAAAGATCGGGTGCGCCCATAATTGTTCCGACAATTGTGACCTCTTGGCCATCAACGGTTTGTTTGTTCGCAAACAGGAACGCACCTTTGTTTCCATCATTATTACCTGTTTTGATGCCGATGTTGCCAGATTTCCCAAGTTGAAAATTGTAATTATATATGGTGCCTTGAACGGGAATTTTGGCGCTCGGCTGGGCTACTATCTCTGCAAATACCGGGTCGTCCATGGCCAATGTGCCGAGCAGAGTTAAATCGTGGGCGGATGCTACCGTATCAACGTCGTAGCCACTTGCATCAGCAATCTTAATACTACTAAGTCCTAGTTGGCTGGCATATTTATTGGCGTAGGTGGTGTAGGCATCGATTGAGCCAAAGGCCCACCGAGCTAATGTGTCTGCCATGTTGTTGGCAGAGGGCAATAGTAGGGCCTGTAAGGCTTGATATTCGCTAATGTGCTCACCAAGCGCCACGCCAACCACTGAGCCATCATTTGCAACGAAGTTGTTATAACTATCTACGTCGACCTGATTGAGTGTGATTTCCGGGCCTTGTTCACTAATTTTGAGTGGCCGCTGGCGGAGCACGGCAACGGCCGTCATTACTTTAGCGATACTGGCGGTAGAAAGTGATTTTTGATCACCGTGAGTGGCCAGGACACCATATCCAGCCACGCCAATGGCAGATTGTCCGTACTCGGGCCAGTTTAATGCAACCTTCTCGGCTTGTTTGGTGGGCAAAGTAACTGTCGTTTGGCCGGCAATGCTAAATAATGGTAGAGTCAGTGCCCAAGCGCCGTAGCCGACTGCGAGTAATAACGCACCGAATGGTAGTAGTATTTTATTTTTGTTCAGCTGCTTTTTAGTCATAGCCACTATGATACCATTCGTAACCACTCGTACTGTATACTAATGATACAGATACATAACCAGGAGCTAGAGAGAGATATGATACTTTTGATAATCGTTGCTGTACTAGTAGTTTTAGGTGTCGTCGTATTCGCAGCCATGTACAACGGATTGGTTCGCCTTAATGTGCGTGCCAACGAGGCGTGGAGCGATATTACTGTTCAATTGAAGCGTCGTGCCGACCTTATCCCGAACCTTATTAATACTGTAAAGGGCTATGCAACCCACGAGAAAACAGTCTTCGACGACGTTACTGCTGCCCGTGCTGCAACCATTAACGCGAGTGGACCAGCCGAAGCTGCCAAGGCTGAAGGTGACTTCCAGCAGACACTAAAAAGCTTGTTTGCTGTTGCTGAGGCCTACCCTGACCTCAAAGCTAACACTAACTTTCTTGATCTCCAGGCGCAATTGACCGATACCGAGGACAAAATCCAAGCATCACGCCGCTTTTATAACGGTGTCGTTCGGGACTTTAACACTAAGCGCACTGTGTTTCCAACTAACATATTTGCTAGCATGCTCGGATTTACCAAAGACAAGGAATTCTTTGATGTCGATGAGGCGCAATTGGCTACTATTCAGAATCCAGTTGAAGTTAAGTTTTAAACACCACCTCAGGTGTTTTCCAGATTTAAAGGGTAAGATTGTTACATAAATGTATAGCCAAATAGCTGCCAATAAACGCAAAACGCTGCTCGTGATGTTCTTCTTTGTGCTGTTCGTCGCTGCCATTGATTGGCTATTTGCACTCCAATTTGGTCAACAACCAACCCTGTTCATTGGCGTGTTAATCGGTTCAATCATTTATGCGTTGATCACATATTACGCCGGCTCAAAAATGGCTTTGGCTGTTAACGGGGCCCGCGAAATCCAGAAGTCTGACAACCCACGCTTATGGAATATAGTCGAAAACTTAGCGATAACCGACGGTTTGCCAATGCCCCGTGTGTTCATCATCGATGATCCCGCGCCAAATGCTTTTGCCACCGGTCGTGACCCTAATCACTCGGCTGTGTGCGCGACCACTGGTTTGCTCGAGATGATGACTGATGCGGAGTTGCAAGGTGTCTTTGCCCATGAGATGGGACATGTTAAGAACTACGACATTCGCGTTTCGATGATCGCTTTTGCTCTGACATCTGTCATTTCGCTAATCGCTGACATCATCCTGCAGATGACTTGGTTCCGTGGCAATGACGACGAAGACACTAGTCCGATTGCCTTGATTGCCGGGATCGTTGCCGCAATTGTTGCGCCCATTGTAGCGCTAATGATTCAGATGGCGATATCGCGCAATCGTGAGTATTTGGCTGACGCTACCGGTGTATTGACGACGCGCTATCCAGAGGGGCTCATGAGTGCCCTTCAGAAAATCGGCCAGAGTAGTAGTGTGATGCGCAAGCAGAGTACCGCTACAGCCCACTTATTCTTTGCCAACCCACTTCGTGGTCATAGCATCATGGCACTCTTTAGCACTCATCCGCCAATCGAAGAGCGTATTGCTCGCCTGCAACAGATGGGCACCCAAGCCTAAGCGTGCGCGAAAGCTTCAGCGTTACGCTATAATTGAGGCTACTATGGCAAGCGCAAAGATTACGAAGACTAAGAAGATAACTAAACCGAGCCGCCGGGTGCGCGCTGCACAAAAGTCAGTGCCATCGAAGCGATTAACTTCTAAAAAACTGCCGGCCCCGCCCAATAAAATCCCACTAATTGGTTCTGACGCGCCGGAGCGTTCGCGCTGGTGCCGGACGCCAAAATCCGAGCGGCCAGTGCGACCCAAACTTCCTAGTGTTCTCAGGTTGACGCGTTCAAGCAACTATTTACTTTCCCGCAATTGGAAGCTTATAATCGGCATCGCCATAATATATGGAGTGCTAAATATATTACTCGTGCGTGGTCTGAGTGGTGGCACCAATGCAACTGAACTCAAGAGCCAGTTTAGCGAGCTATACAAGGGTGGCTGGGGCAACCTCGCATCAGGTCTGAGTGTTTTTGCTGTTCTTCTTTCATCTTCTAACAGCGGTAAAGCTGCTGATACTACCGGTGCCTACCAAAGTTTTTTGCTCGTTACGACAAGTCTGGCGTTAATATGGGCTTTCAGACAGTTGATGGCAGAAAATACAGACTCTGTTAAGCTACGAATACGTGATGCCTTTTACAAGGGTATGTATCCTTTGGTCCCAGCCATACTCATACTCTTAGTCATAGGCGTTCAGTTAATCCCAATGCTGCTTGGCGGTCTAGTATTCAGTATTGTTATCACAAATGGCATTGCCATCACTGGATTGGAGGTCGGCTTATGGCTTGCGTTGTTCGCAATAAGCATAGTCACCAGCCTGCTACTCATAACACCATCGATTTTTGCGTTATACATAAGTTCGTTGCCTGACATGACACCAGTACGCGCGCTCCGCTCCGCTCGAGCATTAGTGCGTTTTCGACGGGTAGCGGTGCTGCGAAAACTGTTATTTTTACCGCTGCTGATATTCTCGTTGTTGGCAGCAATTGTACTGCCGATAATATTTATCGTGCCCGTATTAGCACAATGGGTTTTCTTAGTTTTGAGCATATTTATTTTGCCAGCAGTTCATGCGTACTTATATACTTTTTATAGGGAGCTACTACATGATTAAAACCCAGGCCCAAGAGCGCATTGATAAACTGCGGGTACTGATCGCTGACTATCGCTATCATTATCACGTCCTTGATGAATCAACTATGAGTGAGGCGGCTGCCGATAGTTTGAAGCACGAACTGAGCCAATTGGAAGAACGGTATCCAGATCTGATCACTGCCGACTCGCCAACGCAGCAGGTGGCTGGAGCTCCATTACCTGGCTTTACGCAGATTCGTCATACTCAGCGAATGCTTAGCTTGAATGACGTCTTTAGCCGCGACGAAGTCGCGGCTTGGATCAAACGCGTTGATAAGCTGGCGCCCGGCCGCAGTCACGAATTTTTTATGGACATCAAAATGGATGGCCTGGCCTGCGCGCTCGTGTATCAGGATGGCCAGCTGATGCAAGCCGTCACCAGAGGTGACGGCTTCGTCGGCGAGGACGTTACAAGTAACGTCCGGACTATCGACAGCGT